>NZ_JADBUP010000051.1:0-7470 GCF_020245605.1 Microcystis sp. M061S2
ACAACGCCGATACGATATCCTCTACCGGGCCTCTAAAATCGCTAAAAACGGTCAGGATTCAGACTTTGACAGGCTAGCGCTTCAGATGGCTCAAGCTGATAAAATCGACGTAATGGACCTTTTAGAGCGTTTAAACGAGTGGGCTAAACTTGAGGGCCGGGACCCACTTTTATAGTTGACTCCCACATCCCAATTTGTTCATTCTATCTAAGCCTTCGCAAAAGGCAGAATTGGAGCAAATCAATGGATTTTGACGCATTTGACAAGCAACTCATTGAATTAATTGATCAAATACTAAAAGAACGCGCCTCCTTAGGGGTCAACGAGTACACCGAGAGACTTCGAGATGTTGAACAATCCTTGGCCCACGCGGCCTATCATCTCAAGCGTGCATCGGAGGCTAAAAAATGAGCCTTAGAGATTTAGCCCTAAAACTTGCAGCCTTTGAAGCAGCCATTGTGGACGGGGAAAGCGCCGAACTTCCGGTTGCCGTTGAAGACTCCCTAGCCATTAAAGACAAGGTAGACGCTTATGGGTTTGTTCTAAACCGTCTTGAGGCAATTGAATCTGAATACAAGGCGCGTGCTGACAAGTTGTCTCAAATCGCAAAACGCCTATCAGCGGCTCAAGAGCAAATGAAACAAAATCTTAAAGACGCTATGGAAATTTTAGGCGTGGACGAGATTCAAGGGGATGAGCGCAGGTTCAAACTCCAATCCGCCAAGGCTTCAGTGAAACTTGTGGAACCTGGGCTTGTGCCTGACAAGTTTTGGAAAACAGAAATTGTTAAAAGCTTGGACAAAGAGATGGTTTCAAAAAGCCCGGAGCCCGTGCCGGGAACTGAGATAGTAAAAACAAAATACGTTCGAGAGTATGCAGTTAAACCGGGGGCAAAATGAGAATCATAGAAATAGTTTTAGTTTTATCCGCATTGACGGCCGTTGGGTTTGCCTTTTGGAAGCCCGAAGCACAGACAATTGCCACCGGCTCACAAAGGGCTGATCTTGCACAAAAGAGAGCGCAAAAATGAGCACCTTCAAAACTCCAAAGGGAACCGAACTCCCTTTTCTTAACCTTAAAGGAAAGGACTATTTGCAAGTTGCCCACCGGATTGTGTGGTTTAGGGAAGAACGCCCGGATTGGTCTATTGAAACTAGTATCGTCGAGCACAGTAATGACTCAGCCCTTGTCTTGGCTGAGATTAAAGATCCAGGGGGAAGGACAATTGCTCGGGCTCACAAATCACAGCTTCGAGCCCAGTTTCCAGGGGGCTATTTGGAAAAAGCTGAATCGGGGGCGGTGGGAAGGGCATTGGCATTCTTGGGTTACGGAACTGCATTTGCTCAAGAGCTAGAAGAGGATGGTGAGGATTTATCTCAACTAGCTGACAGCCCCATGCAAAAGCCAAAGATCGCGACAAAAGTCGAAACTCCAAAACCCATCGATGCAAATGATCCAGTAATTCCTTTTGGGAAGCTTAAAGGTAAAAAAGTCAGTGAAGTGAAATCTGATGAGGCTTTAAGTTATGCAAATTGGTTAGAGGGCGAATCACAAAAGACAGGAAAGCCTTTGAGTGATACGGCTAAAACGGTAATCAGTGCGATTAGAAAAACGCACGATATACCATTCTGATGGCTCCAATGATCCGAGGAATTTGCGAGTCGCGACGTGCGCAACGGGGAGTATGCGCGTGGCGATTTTCCCGGATCGTCAGCAACGCCTCGGCGGTCTTGCCCTCCCGCATTGATCGTCGGGGCATCTTTTAAATTTTATGAGTTATGAAATAACGGCCCTAAGTTTGATTCTAGATCACTATAAGAACAAAACTTCTATTGCAGATTTTGCAAAAGCTATTGAGGAAGAGATTCGAAAGCCGGCCCTTTGGCCAGATGAACACCGGATAAGAAATTTTATGCGGACATTTGATGATTCTGAGCGTGATTTGGCGTGGAAGATATTGTTTCAAATTCAAAAATTTATAAGGGAGCAACAACGTGGAAAATGATTTTTTAATTAATCATGTGCGTGAGCATCGCTTAGGGCAGCCGGGGTTGTTCATCGTTACAGCTTCTAATGAAGATGCTTTGAATAAAGGGATTAAAAAAGTTTTTGAGCAATATCCTGAGTTCCCCTATGGGACAGCGATTAAAAGGATTTATCGAGATGAAATGGGTCAAGGATTTATGGCCGATATTCAACATTGGGGGAGCGATTGATGAAATACCTATGCGTCAATCCCCAGGGTGATTTGGAGATTTGGGAGATCGGGTTCTGGTACTGGAAGGTCTGGGTGTCAGACGACCGTAGTGTTGAAGTGGACAACATAAAAGAGTCCATTGATGCCGATATTAGATATTGGGGCCGAGAGGTTATTGAGGAGTGGGAAGAATGAAATATTTTTCTCGGCATGGCGAGACAAGGCATGGCTAGGCGAGTCGGGGCAGGGATGGGCGGGGCTGCGCGAGGCGTGGAGAGGTCAGGCGAGGAAAAGCAAGGCGAGGTTGTTTTGAAAAAATACGAGGAGCAAAAAAATGGAAATAAAACTAAATCTGCACACCGACATAATCAAACGCAAGGTGACGTTAAGGGGCGTGAAGGACATAATGTTCGATCGCTATGCAGGAGACAATCAGACGCAATTGGAGCCCTCGCAAAAACTTTACCTGGACCCAGACAAGAATATTGGACTTCCGGCGGTCAACATTATGTCGTTACTCACTGCCCACAACACAAACTCAGCACCCAAAAGACTAAGGGACAAAAGAAAATATAAAGATATTTGTAACGCCTGTTTATCGTATGTGTCGATAGGGCCGTCTTTCATTCCATTTTTAAGAGACGGCAAACCTATTAAGTTTGAATCGTTAGATCAAGTTAAAGAAGTGTGCGCGAGTAGCGGCGTTTATGTTCATAGGTCAGTTGCGCGTTTGGATAAAGGGATTCCAAATCCGAAGGTTCGGCCTGTGCTACCGACACCATGGACACTTCAATTTGATTTGGAGCTTTTCCCAAATAAAGAAATTAAAGAACAAGAACTAATTAATTTGATTGCCGAGGCGGGTAGAGCAATCGGTCTTGGCACTTTTCGTGGGGTCTATGGAAAATTTTTATTAGAAAGCTGGGAGTGATATTGGCAATACAATGCGCGGCAATGCGTGGCAGGGTTGGGCGAGTCTGGGCAAGGCATGGCTCGGCAAGGAACGGCCAGGTAAGGAAAGGCCCGGCAAGGCGAGGCAAGGATTTATTTTTTGTAAGTGATGTAGTTTTCAATAAGGAATCCAAATGAAGTGGAAGAATAAAACCCGAGGCGGCTATGAAGTTAGGATCTATGCGACGGATGGGAGTGGGGATTATCCGATTCATGGAGCAGTTCATCTCAATGGTTTGGGCTGGCAATTGCAAAAGTGGACTCACAACGGTCAACACTCTTATGATGTTCGTACTTCGCTAGATCTCATCCCCGACGTGCCTGAGCCGCCTGAGCCGATTGATGACACTTTCGTTTTTGATGAGGGAATAATGCTGGTTTCACCCGAAAGCTGGGAAAGATTAGATCAATTTTATGGCCACAAAATCCGAGTGCGAATCGAGGTTGTGGAATGACGCTGCCTGAAGAACGCATTTTAGCTATCCACGAAACCCGCAAGTTTTTGCAAGCATTACTTGATCCAAAACAAACACCACGGGTGCCAAAAGCAATTAGAAAAAAAGCCTACGCGTTAGTCAGACACTTCCCACAACAATTTGATGTTGTTTTGAATGATAGACAAAAAGTTTCAATCGGAGATTAAAAAACTCCCCTGCATGGCTTGCGGGAAAGATGGCCCAAGCGATGTTCACCATGTAAAAACTCGTGGCTCAGGTGGAGGCGACGACTATTGGAACGTGATGCCGTTGTGTCGAGTGCATCACACCGAATGGCACAAAATCGGGATGCAACAAATGATTGCCAAACACCCCGCGATCAATGAGTTTTTGACAAAACTTGGCTGGACCTGGGAAATGGTTCAAGGCCGGTGGAAAGCGTGGCCGCCAAAATGATAATTGATGTTCCAAGAATCAAACTCCTTGTGGATAGAAGCTTTCTTGGGCCTAAACTCAAAGGTTATGAGAACGCTTATCTTTATTCAGTCACCGGGATTATAAACCGCCCGCTTTTGTTCAATGTGCATTTAGAAAGTGGGGCGCTTTTCTCAAGGCTACCTATTCACGCTCTATTCACAAAGCCTGCACCCAAGCCGCCGCCACTAAATATTTTAATGCCGTGGGGAGTAATAGGTAACAAAATCCAGTGCATTGAACACGAGTATTTAAAAAACTACGAGGTTTTGACCTCACTTGGGACAGGTCGCTATCTATTCACGATTGATCAATTCGATGGCGGATTCTCAGAAGACCCCGAACAACATAAAACAATGAACATCATTGCAATTGATGACGGGTGGCTTGCAGCCTTGCCTAACAATATGTGTCGGTTTTTAGATCGGCATTTCACAAATCACGAATTGCCGACCGCCTATGAGAGACAGTCGGCATATTGGACTACAGATTAAAGGGCTGAAACTTCAGCAACCAGAGCCGCTTCTAGGGCGTCTTCTGAAGCCTTTTGAGCGTTGATTTTATCCACAACAAGTTGTTTTAGAGCAGCCAAGGCTTGTACTTTTTCAGCATCCTTTTGTTGGCTCACAGCTTGAATGGCTTGGTCATACTGCTCTTGGGTGTAAACCGCACCGCCTGATTGGCCGGCTTGAACGCCTAAAGCATAGACCTCATCAACTAAGGCCAAAATGGAATCTTTCTTCTCTTGTAACATAGGAACCTCCCTTTAATCGGGAGAATGATTTCTACCCGACTTTTTTGCCAAATATTTTAGACAAAACGCTCGAGCCTTGTTCTTTAGCGCCCTTTTGAGCATCGCCATATGCATCTTGACGAACCGGAATGTTCTCAGCCTTTGCACGCCAATCATTCCAAGACTTCATTTTTCTTTTTTTAAGAGCTTCGCCCATCGCGTCCATGATTTAATTTTGCCCTGAGAGACCGGACGAAGCAAGGCCCATTGAAAAACACTGGAGCGCAAAATCGTAACCCGCTCCTCGTTCCCATTCCAAATCTCAGACGAATCAAGAATTGACCAATGCTCCAAGGTTATAAATCTAGGGTTCTGGCGCACTACACGCCCGATAGCTGCACATTGAACACCGTCGTCGTGGGTTGCATGGTCCCAGAAATAAAGCTCAACTATGTCGCCTATATTGAATTTCACAAAGACACCCCAAATTGAGTAAAAGGGAAATCAGGCGTGAACACTTGAATATAATTTCCAAAGACCATCCCAAAACCGATCATCGGTTCAGGGAAATCATTAAGCTCATTTCGTACATAATCTTGGAGCCCAACTTTCACCATGCAAGGGATGTCGACCGCCTGCCATTTACCATCGGGTGAATAGCTCATGGCTGCATGGTGTTGATGACCTGTGGCTATATGTTTTTGCCATCTTTGAGCCAAGCGTTGAGCAAGCGACCCTCTAACACGTCCATATTGTCTTGGATGGCAAATCCTGACTGCCTCATTCACATCAAGAAAAGAGCGGGATGTAATTTTGAGATTCGGGAAGTCCCCCACCATCTTTAATACGCGGCTGGCTTGAACCTCTCCTCGGAATAGTTTCACAAGCCGTTCAATGCAGTGATTTCCAGATAGCCAGTAAATTGTCTCAAAGTTTTGCGATAGGACTTTAAGAAGCGACTCAGCCGCTGCAAAATCATCTTCCATCTCAGCTTTCCGACGATAATACCCACCCGCATGACGAGAGATTTGGTTTAGATCCATCACATCGCCATTTAGAATAAGAATCTTCGACTCAAAGTGCCGGGCGACTTTTACAGCCTTATAGATCAATTCAGCATCATGCATCGGGCAATGAAGATCACTCATCACAGTGACCGGGAAGCCAGACACAATATGAGTCACAGGGTCCAAATCCCTCGGACTCCATGAGGTCGAAGCATCAAGCCCCGCCTTCAAAGCGTCGAGTAATTCAATCTCAGACTTTTCCCACGTTTGCTCATGAGTTTTTCTACATCTAAGTGAACAATAAGGGCGATTGCCGTGCTTATCTCTACCAATCGCACCCCCACAGATAATGCAAGATTGATTCACTTAATTCAGTGTGAGCCAAAACAAATTTAATTCAAGGCCCCTTGTGTTACCCAAAAACCATATAAGAATTGTTTCACGTGAAACTAAACCACAGGTCTAAAAAAGCTCGGCTCACCGATTGGTTAGCCCAAATAGGGATAATAGAGGCCAGGCCCACCCACGTCACCATCATGCCAGAACTCATCGATCAAAAGATCTATCACGCAGCCCTTCTAGTAGTGGCCGCCGCCAAGGATCTAGTCTGGGAACTGGAATCAGAAACCTATTACGATATCCCTCTCCCCGATGAACTAGACACCCTCAAAGACTCTATCGACCGCTTCGAGACAAAATCCTAATTCAGATATAGAATCACCCCACAAATGAACAATCCCTGGGGGGTGGGGAACTCATGAAAGCACACGGTAGACCAACAGACTATAGTCCTGATTTTGATGAGAAATTCTACAAAGCAATGGCCGAAGGACTCACAATGGAAGCAGCTTGTGGACTTGTGGGAACGACAAAAGCCAATGCTTACGAATGGTTAAAGGTTCATCCTAGTTTTTCTGATGCGGTAAGTCGAGGACGCTCAGCTCAACAATTATGGTGGGAAAATACAGGTAGAGCGGGCATTGTTGGAAAGCTCCCAAGGTTTAGTGCCGCCGGATGGATCTTCGTCATGAAGAACCTATTTAAATGGCAAGATAACTCCATGGTCGAGGTTTTGTCAGATCCAAGAAATAGTGAGGTCGTTCAAACTCAACTAGAAGTATTGAAGCAAAAATTTGATAAGCTGCTAGTATTAGAAAGGGAACGACAGCAAGCTGACGACGACTATGACGCTGAACGAGGAAACAAAAACCAATCTTAGATTCATTGCTACAGTGGTTATCCCTGTGACCATGTGGTTATCGGGGATAAGTTTTCTAGTTCACCAGGTGAGGGCTGACGTTGACCAACTCGAAAAAAAGAGCGCCGAGGACCATAGGATACGCGAATCGTTCGAGCGAGAATCGCTTGACCGCCTCGCGAGAATCGAAAGCAAACTGGACTCCGTTACCCGAGCAAAGTGACGAAGCCCTTGAGATTCTAGCTCGTAAAGAAGCCCTAAAAGACTATTACCGCAAATCACTCTACGCCACGGTCAAAGACTTGTGCGGTTATTCTAAAGTCACCTGGCGCACTCATGGATCAATCATAGAAGCATTAGAAGCCCCAACTGAGAGGAAACTCATCGTTGTCCCTCGAGGGTGTTTTAAATCAACTATCGGGGTTGTGGGCTATACGATATGGACGCTTATTCGAGAGCCTGATGCGAGGATC
>NZ_JADBUP010000052.1:2500-5191 GCF_020245605.1 Microcystis sp. M061S2
AGCTTAACTGCATCCCGAGTAGCATGGGGCACGTGAAATCCCGTGTGAATCTGCCTCGACCACGAGGTAAGGCTAAATATTCCCGTGTGACCGATAGAGAAACAGTACCGCGAGGGAAAGGTGAAAAGAACCCCGGAAGGGGAGTGAAATAGAACATGAAACCGTTAGCCTACAAGCAATGGGAGGACGATTGAACGTCTGACCGTGTGCCTGTTGAAGAATGAGCCGGCGACTTACAGGTTATGGCAGGTGAAGGGGGAAGACCCCACAGCCCCAGCGAAAGCGAGTCTGAAGAGGGCGAAGCGTCATAATTTGTAGACCCGAACCCGGGTGATCTAACCATGGCCAGGATGAAGCTTGGGTAAAACCAAGTGGAGGTCCGAACCGACTAATGTTGAAAAATTAGCGGATGAGCTGTGGTTAGGGGTGAAATGCCAATCGAACTCGGAGCTAGCTGGTTCTCCCCGAAATGTGTTGAGGCGCAGCGGTAGTGGAAGTTTAGTCGGGGTAAAGCACTGTTTCGCCGCGGGCTGGGAGACCGGTACCAAGGCGAGGCAAACTCTGAATACGGCTAAAAAAACTACCAGTGAGACGGTGGGGGATAAGCTTCATCGTCAAGAGGGAAACAGCCCAGACCACCAGCTAAGGTCCCCAAATGATAACTAAGTGAGAAAGGAGGTGGGAGTGCATGGACAACCAGGAGGTTTGCCTAGAAGCAGCAATCCTTAAAAGAGTGCGTAATAGCTCACTGGTCAAGCGCTCCTGCGCCGAAAATGAACGGGGCTAAGTTATCTACCGAAGCTGTGGACTACATTGTAGTGGTAGGGGAGCGTTCTATAGGGGGTGAAGCAGTAGCGGCAAGCAGCTGTGGACTCTATAGAAGTGAGAATGTCGGCTTAAGTAGCGAAAATGTGGGTGAGAATCCCACACCCCGAAACCCCAAGGTTTCCTCCGCAAGGCTCGTCCGCGGAGGGTCAGTCAGGACCTAAGGCGAGGCTGAAAAGCGTAGTCGATGGACAACGGGTTAACATTCCCGTACCGATTAATGATTGTGCCGGAGAACGGAGAAGGTCAACGTCAGCTGGATGTTGGTTACCAGTGCAAGCAGTCGAGGCGATGAGAGGTGGTGAAAACACCAGGAGCTAAGACGCGAGTCCCACCTCCCACGGGAGGGAAGTGGCGCTGATCAAGCTTCCTAGAAAAGCCCGAACCACGTTAATCATTAATTGCCTGTACCCGAAACCGACACAGGTGGGGAAGTAGAGAATACTAAGGGGCGCGAGATAACTCTCTCTAAGGAACTCGGCAAAATGACCCCGTAACTTCGGGAGAAGGGGTACCCTCGCAAGAGGGTCGCAGTGAATAGGCCCAGGCGACTGTTTACCAAAAACACAGGTCTCCGCCAAGTCGTAAGACGCAGTATGGGGGCTGACGCCTGCCCAGTGCCGGAAGGTTAAGGAAGTTGGTCAGGAGTAATCTGAAGCTGACGACCGAAGCCCCGGTGAACGGCGGCCGTAACTATAACGGTCCTAAGGTAGCGAAATTCCTTGTCGGGTAAGTTCCGACCCGCACGAAAGGCGTAACGATCTGGGCACTGTCTCGGAGAGAGACTCGGCGAAATAGGATTGTCTGTGAAGATACGGACTACCTGCACCTGGACAGAAAGACCCTATGAAGCTTTACTGTAGCCTGGCATTGGCTTCGGGCTTCGCTTGCGCAGGATAGGTGGGAAGCTTTGAAACTCTCCTCGTGGGGAGAGTGGAGCTAACGGTGAGATACCACTCTGGCGAGGCTAGAATTCTAACCCTGACCCCTAATCGGGGCGGGAGACAGTTTCAGGTGGGCAGTTTGACTGGGGCGGTCGCCTCCTAAAAGGTAACGGAGGCGCGCAAAGGTTCCCTCAGTCCCGTTGGAAATGGGACGATAGAGTGCAAAAGCAGAAGGGAGCTTGACTGTGAGACCCACAAGTCGAACAGGGACGAAAGTCGGCTTTAGTGATCCGACGGCACCGCGTGGAAGGGCCGTCGCTCAACGGATAAAAGTTACTCTAGGGATAACAGGCTGATCTCCCCCAAGAGTTCACATCGACGGGGAGGTTTGGCACCTCGATGTCGGCTCATCGCAACCTGGGGCTGAAGTCGGTCCCAAGGGTTGGGCTGTTCGCCCATTAAAGCGGTACGTGAGCTGGGTTCAGAACGTCGTGAGACAGTTCGGTCCATATCCGGTGTAGGCGTAAGAGCATTGCGAGGAGCCTTCCTTAGTACGAGAGGACCGGGAAGGACGCACCGCTGGTGTACCTGTTATCGTGCCAACGGTAAACGCAGGGTAGCCATGTGCGGAGCGGATAACCGCTGAAAGCATCTAAGTGGGAAGCCCACCTCCAGATGATTGCTCTCATGGCATTAAGCCAGTAAGGTCTCGGGTAGACTACCCGTTGATAGGCTCTAGATGGAAGCTCGGTAACGAGTGCAGTCGAGGAGTACTAACCGACCGAGGGCTTGACCTGATTCTTCTTTCACCACTTTTTTCCTAGCTTTTGCAGTCTTGAGGGTTCTACCCTTCCTGGTGTCTTTAACGTGATGGCACCACTCCGATTCCATCCCGAACTCGGTTGTGAAACTTCACCGTGGCCAAGATACTTGTCGGGTTGCCGACCGGGACAATAGCTCGATGCCAGGATTATTCTTTCCT
>NZ_JADBUP010000053.1:0-5944 GCF_020245605.1 Microcystis sp. M061S2
GGTAATGGTAGCGCCGTTGGTGGGATTGGAGAGGGTGACGGTAAAGTTTTCGTTCAGTTCTACCGTTGTATCTCCCTGAACGTTAACAGTAATCACTTTACTGGTTTCCCCGGCGGCAAAACTTACTACTCCACTGGGTAACACTCCCCCGACAAAATCCGTGGCATTGGCAGGATTGGTTCCAGTGCCGGTAACTGCCCAACTGACGTTATTGCTTCCCGTGGTATTAACCGCACGAGTGACGGTGAAAGTAAAGGCTTTACTGCCACTGTTGCCCTCGGTTTGACTGGCATTGGTGGCGGCAATGGCGAGGGTGGGAACTGTGGGACCCCCCACATTTAAAGCCCACAATTCATCACCGTTAACGCCGTTATTGGCAGTGAAGAACAAAGTATTGCCCACTACTCTCAGACTGCTGGGGCCGTAGCCAGAGGCACCGGGGATGATGTCGGCCACCAGAACCGTACCCGCCGCCGTGCCGTCGCTTTTCCACAATTCAGTACCGTTTACGCCGTCATTAGCAGTGAAGTACAGGGTATTGCCCACCGCCGTTAGACTGCGGAAGAAGGAGCCATAGGAACCGGGGCGGATATCCTTGACCAGAACCGTACCGGCCGCCGTGCCGTCGCTTTTCCACAATTCCCGACCGTTAACGCCGTCATCGACAGTGAAGAACAGGGTGTTGCCCACTGCCGTCAGATTTTCCAGGTTGGAGCTAGAGAAACCGGCGCGGATATCTCTGACCAGAATCGTACCAGCGGCCGTGCCGTCGCTTTTCCATAATTCCCGACCGTTCACGCCGTCATCGGCAGTAAAGAACAGGGTAAGGGTGTTGCCCACCGCCGTTAGATTGCTGGGGGAGGGACCAAATAAACCGGGAAAAATATCTCTGACCAAAACCGTACCAGCCGCCGTGCCGTCGCTCTTCCACAATTCAGTATCGTTCACGCCGTCACTGGCAGTGAAGAACAGGGTATTGCCCAGCGCCGTTAGATAGCTGGGGAAGGAGCCAGAGGAACCGGCGCCGATATCTCTGACCAGAACTGTACCGGCCGCCGTGCCGTCGCTTTTCCACAATTCCCGACCGTTCACGCCGTCATCGGCACGGAAGAACAGGGTATTGCCCACTGCCGTCAGATAGCGGGGGCTGATATCCTTGACCAGAACCGTGCCGGCCGCCGTGCCGTCGCTCTTCCATAACTTTTGACCGTCATTGTTGTCATCGGCAGTGAAGAAGAGGGTGTTACCCACCGCCGTTAGATTGCGGGGGTAGGAGTTAGAGGAACCAGCGCGGATGTCTCTGACCAGAACCGTACTGGCCGCCGTGCCGTCGCTTTTCCATAATTCCCGACCGTTAACGCCGTCATTGGCAGCAAAGAACAGGGTGCTGCCCACTGCCGTTAGATTGCCATTGCCGGGGTAGGAGTTAGAGGAACCGGCGCGGATATCTCTGACCAGAACTGTACCAGCCGCCGTGCCGTCGCTTTTCCACAATTCCCGACCGTTCACGCCGTTATCGGCACTGAAGTACAGGGTACTGCCCAGTGCTGTTAGATTTTTGGGGTAGGAGCTAAAGGCACCGGGACGGATATCTACTAAAAAAGGAGTTGACATGATTTGTTCCTGAATAATAGGGTGAAAATTAAACAGTTAAGTAGTCGTGCAAAATAAATTTCCTAGTGAAGAAAGGCACTCATGCAAGAGGCAAGAGGCAAGGGGGGGTTAGATTTGTGTAATTAATTTTGCTTAGGTACTTAAGCCGGCAAAGAAGGGTATATCTGGCTGAAAAACCTCAGATGTCTGCAAATCCGACAAATCTAAGGTTTCAACAGTGGTAAAAAAGCGGATATTTGTTCGATTCCGTCTTGATTGGGAGAGAGAATAACGGTGGCGACTTCTGGAATTACTCCAGCTTGGAGACTTTGATAATCGCTAACACCAGCATCGAGGAAAACTACGGACTGGTTGAGATTGGTTTGGCGAGACATAATACAAGGGTTCCTGGTGAGTGGTGTAGGGTGGGCATTGCCCACAAGCTGCTTTAATATTATTTATTCAGCCGAGTCAGCCTGTTTTCCGCAACCGCAGCCAGTCTAGGTTAGGCTTGAAGACTGTCAAACCATCAATTAATCGTTTCTACCATCTTGAGAGCGTTTTTTTCTACCGTCAATAGAATATAAAATATGCTTATTTTTTTTTTTTTTTTTTCATCAGGTTTATTCATGAATCAGAGAAAATCAAATTAAATTCGGTGCGGTTAAACGCTGATTTCTCACACTATCCACCTGATTAGCTTGAACAAAGCCATCAGATTGAGCAAAATTGCACAAAACATCGTCAACAGCAGGAAGGCTCGGCAAAAGGGTAGAAGTCATGACATTGACCGCAAAAGATTAATGCGACTATTTTGTGCAAACAATCGCCAATTTTTCAAGGGGGATATAACAAAAATTTACAGAAAACGGGTTTCTCAAAGAAACCCGTTTTCTCAGTTTCGTGGGTTGTTGCAAGATATGTAATCTGAACGACGTTCATAAATTGTATTTTTATTAGTTTATGGGACACAAACAATTCCTAATCCTGCCATTTGACGAATATGATCATCAAAAGCGAATACCTTAAATATTTGTAAACGATGAGCCATAACTAAAATAGAACAATCTGTGTAACTCCATTTTTTATCATTGTACTTACAGAAAGCTTCCCATATTGCCATATCATCGCTATCTGACACATTGATATAACGATGATCTTCTCTTAGTATTTGACCCACTTGGATTGAGGCTCGACTAGATACCTTGCTCCGAATCCAAGTCACAGTTTCATCGAATACCGATTCGAGAATAATCCAATTATTATGAGGATTTTCTAAGTAATATTTTTGAGCGCTTTCGTGATGAGTTTCAGATTTGACAAAAAAGGCAATTAAAGCAGACGTATCAACAATAATTTCTTTGTCCACAATTTTTTTTAATAAATAATTTCATCGATGTTTTCAGCGTAGTTAGTTACAACTTGACCCCGATTATCTTGTCCGATAATATATTTAGGCTCAGGTTGGACAATTTCTAAACTTCCACAAAGTTCCCAAGTACGAGTCTTGGTAATATCTGGTAATTCAGCTTGAACATAATTTTCCAAAGCTTTGATAACAATCTCTTGAACCGAGGATTTTTGTTCTTGCAAACGAGATATTAATTCGTCGGGAATTTCGATCAATATTTGAGTCATTGATAAACCTTAGAGATTAACGTTGTTTTACTAACATTATAGCCTGTTTGTGAATTATAACCAAGAGACGCAAATACAATTACCTGAATCAGTTACCAAAAGGCTAACAACTGTTCACTGATTCAGGTGATTCGCCATAAGTCCAGAAAACGGGTTTCTGAAGATTGTCTCTCAATTACTCCCTCACAATGACAATTGTAGCGGGTCATGGCGAGAAGGCGATGGCCACAAGTCCAGAAAACGGGTTTCTTGAAGAAACCCGTTTTCTAGATATTGATTTTTGCCAAAGACTGCTTAAATTCTGCGAGAGAATTAGCAGTAGCTGCTAATTTTAGTAGCTCTTCTAAGATAGTAGGGTTAGTCATTTTGCCGATTATCTCTTCAATTTCTGAAGAAATCTCTCCAAACCGCACAGTTAAAACTGTTTTTATGGCATCGCGGCTTTTTTCTAGCACCCCAATTTCTTTACCGCGTTCGATTCCTCGCAATTCCATATTACTCATTAAAGGCATGGTTCTTTCCTCCTCAAATTGTTTGATTTTACTCTCTAAACTTGACTGTAATTCAGGGGATAAAGTCATCATATTGTCGATGATTTCAAACAGTTTACTAAGTAAGGTAAGTATTACCCACACTACTTATTTATGATGATACTAAAAGACTTCCTACACTCCTCAAAAGAATTTACTATAAGTGCGGCTTTTAACATCTCTTCTAAAACCGAAATAACTGAAGCATCATTGAGACATTGTCCAATATCTCCAGGGATATCGCCTAGTCGGGTTTCCAAAACTTTTTTCACAAAATCACGAGCATTTTCTAACGCTCCAATTTCCTTACCAATTTCCTTACCGCGTTCTATTCCTCGTAACTCCCCAATTTCCTCACCAATTTTCCTTCCTCGTAACTCCATATTACTTATTAAAGGCATGGTTCTTTCCTCCTCAAATTGTTTGATTTTACTTTCTAAACTTGACTGCAATTCAGGGGATAAAGTCATCATATTGTCGATGATTTCAAACAGTTTAATTATCTGTTCTCTCTCGAACTCCTTTTCATATAATCCCCTGATTAACCTCCACTTCCACTGTTCCCGTTCTGGCAGCTTCCCAGTAGTCGCTTTTGTTTTCAGGTGTGCCATGACTATTATAGCAAAAGGATTGCTACTTGCTTCTAGTTCTGACCAGTTTTCCTCATAGTCCAGTAATTTAACCGTTGGGAATTTGAGGCTGACTTCACAACCAGCGATAGTATAATTATAGGAATCTGGTCGCCAATTTACTCGTTCATCTCCTAATATAGCGAGACTGATAACTGGTTTCTGATACAAATCAAAGGCCCGATAGTTATAAATATACATCCTCTGAGGGAAATTTTCTTCGTATTGGCTTTGAATTTCAATATGAATCAAAATCCAGACTTCTTCGCCCCTGAGTAACCAGACTTTATAGAGTTTGTCAGCGAAACGTTTTTTTGTCTTAGCTGAAGCGGTAATCCGTTTGAGTTCTTTTTCTAGGGATTCGGGAATTTTTGTCCAATCAATCAATTGGTAAACTTCGGGAAAGAAGAAATGTAAAAACGCTTCAAAATACTCGCTTAATGCTTCTTTCCAGGGTTCATCATAATTGGCGGTTGGTTGTTTCATGGCAAGTCGCTACCAATTGGAAAGTTAGGCACTCATCTAAATCTATTATTCCCCATAAATATCAGAAATGCTACTTGTCGTCACAAAACTTCCCATTAGAGCAACCTACATCTACATCTTTGTTCTAACATTTATTGGTCAAACTATATAATGCCGTCAGACTGCCGGGGGAGGAGCTACCTAAACCGGGGAAGATATCTTTAACTAAAAAAGGAGTTGACATGATTTTTTCCTGAATAATAGGGTGAAAAGTAAACAATTAAGTCCCTAAAGAAGGCACCATCCAGACGGATTGAGTGCCATCGAGGTCGTTATCTGGTCCAATTAGCGCCGGGTTGCGGTAGCCCGGCAGCACGGAGACAGCGAAAACCTCCTCCACGCCGCTATTGAACCAAAAAGTTGCCACCAGTTGACCGGTAGCTAGATTGACAATAGCCAACCCGCACCGCAATTGATTACGCCGCTCATCCAGGGGTAAACCGCCAAAAACCGCCGTTTCCCGCACTTGGGACAACCCGACAAAGGCGTGACCTTCCCAACAGTCTAAACCCCGGGTAAAACCGGGCAATTCGGCGATGATTTCCGTGCTACCAGTTTGGGGATGCCAACGGTTCAAGGTTCCATAACCGGAATTGAGGAAATAGAGATTACCCTGGTAAAGGCGGGGAGAATGGGGCATAGCTAAACCCCGCAGAATCACCTCTCCCCTAGCCACATCAATTAAGCATCCGCCCTGGGCCTTATTCTCTCGCCAGAGGCTTTCCTCGTTGGTTTCCCCCAATGCCGTCACATAGGCGGGAGTGCCGCTATTTTCAGCCATAGCCAAGCCATTGAGGTGGCAGCGGTCTCCGGGGACCAACTCGGTGATAAAGGGCGGTTTCCACTGGGGGAGAAAACTCCAATTTCCTTCGATGGTTGCCAGACAGTTAAATAACGTCAGTTCGGGATAAGGGAGGAAAGAAAAGGCGGGGGCTAGTAAGCTGAAAAATATATAAACTCAGCACCCCCAACCCATCTATGTCTAGTCTAGAAGCTCTTTTCTGTCATGTCGACGACTTCTGCCGTGTA
>NZ_JADBUP010000054.1:0-30381 GCF_020245605.1 Microcystis sp. M061S2
CCTATCGTACTCTCGCTCCGGTTATTATTAAAGAATTAAAACAAGCTAGTGATTTATTAGAATGGGGTCGCGGGGAAGAAATCACCGTCAGTCAAGAATTGCAATTATTAGCCACCGCCAAATTACCACAAATCCTGATTACCCTGGAACCGGAATTAGTAGCTAGTACCCTGCTGCAAATGTTCAATCGCCAACAGGTCTCGCAACTGGTACAGTTATTACAAACGAGACGTTAACAGCTGCCCCGACGTAACTAATTGTGCGCCAACCGAGGTGGCAATAATCCTCGATGGTGAATTGGGATAGAGCCAAACCAGAAAAAGCTAAGATATGGCAAGATAAAAACTTAATGCTGACGGCTGACAAATATCAGACCTGAGGCAGCATCTCTTGAGTCACCGGTCAAGCCGGGATTTACTGAGAGTAAGCGATCTGCTAGAGTTTTAACGTTCGTTAAATTTCTCGGGCAGAGAAAACAAACAAAACCATAATGGTGTTACTGGGTGTGTGGAAGTGCTTAAAAATCTCAATTTTTCGAGGCGATACTCCTCGCTGGCCCTGCTGCTGGCTATTTTCGGATTATTTCACGGGACGGTAATGGCCGAAGAAGAACCCCCAGAAACGGTTTTTCCCCGCGTCGAGCAGCTAGTACAGTCTCCTCCCGCGACGGCAGAAACTACTCCACCCGTGGCACCAGCGCCGGAAACCCCGACGGAAACCCCAACCCCCCCGGAAACTCCGACAACGGCCCCACCAGCGCCGGCGGAGGAGTCGCGGGTTTTGGTGGCTGAAGTGGTAGTACAGGGGGCCGATCGAGAATTAGAAAATCTAGTTTATAATACCATTCGCACCCGACCCGGACGCAGCACGACTCGAACCCAACTACAAGAAGATATTAACGCCGTTTTTGCCACGGGCTTTTTTGCCGATGTGCGGGCAGTTCCCCAAGATACGCCCCTAGGGGTGCGAGTCACCTTCGAGGTGCAAGCTAACCCCGTTTTTCAGGGCGTACAGATTCAAATTGCCCCGGAAACCCTGGACAAATCGATTTTACCTGCCGGCGTGGTCGAGGAAATTTTCGCCGGTCAATACGGCAAAACCCTGAATTTGCGGGAATTACAGGCGGGGGTAAAAAAAATCAATGACTGGTACAGCAAAAACGGCTATGATCTGGCCCAGGTGATCGGTGCGCCGCAAGTAACTCCCGATGGTCGCGTGATTCTGGTCATTTCCGAAGGTTTAATCGAAAAAATTCAAGTACGCTACTTTAACGTCGAACAGGAACCGGTCAAGGGTAAAACCAGAGAATTTATCATTACTAGGGAAATGCGCCTAAAAGCGGGGGATATTTTTAACCGCAATACGGCCCAACAGGATTTACAGCGTGTTTTCGGTCTCGGTTTATTCGAGGATGTGCGTCTGTCTTTTTCTCCTGGCAGCGACCCAAGGGAGGTGATTGTTAACGTCGATGTGGTGGAAGGTAATACCGGTTCCCTAGCCGCTGGGGGTGGTATTAGCTCGAATGCGGGCTTATTCGGGACTGTTAGCTATCAACAGCGCAATTTTGGCGGTAATAACCAAACTTTAGGGGCAGAATTCCAGTTAGGGGAACGGGAATTTTTATTCGATCTGAGTTTTTCCGATCCTTGGATTGCCACGGATAATTTCCGCACTTCCTACACGGTGAACGTTTTCCGGCGACAGTCGATTTCTCTGGTTTATGATGGGGAAAATTCCTCGATTCGGACGCTGAACGATAATGATAGTCCCCGTATCGTCCGGACGGGTGGCGGTATTACTTTTGTCCGTCCTTTGGCCGCCGATGTGTTTACGAAACCAAAATGGGTGCTTTCCCTAGGCTTTAACTATCAACAGGTACAGGTGCAAAATGCCAATGGTGACATCTCCTCCCTGTCTGCACCTCTCAACGATTTTGGCAGTCAACAACTGGCTTTTAGTTCCTCTGGGATTGATGATCTACTTTCCCTAAATATTGGCGCTATTCGAGATTTTCGCGACAATCCCCTGCAGCCCACCAGTGGTTCTTTCCTGCGTCTAGGTTTAGAACAAACTATTCCGGTCGGTTCTGGCAGTATTTTCGGCACTCGTGTTCGGGGTAGTTACAGTTACTTTATCCCCGTTCGCTTTATTAATTCCTTTAATCTCTTTGAAACCGATATTTTTAAAGGTCAGCAATCCCTCGCTTTTAATGTGCAAGCAGGGACAGTATTAGGCGATTTACCCCCCTACGATGCTTTTATTGTGGGGGGTAGTAACTCTGTACGGGGTTACGCTGAGGGGGAAGTGGGTAGCGGTCGCAGTTATTTCCAAGCGACGGCCGAATATCGTTTTCCCATAGTAGCAATTATTGGGGGGGCGTTATTTGTCGATTTCGGCACTACTGTTGGTTCCCAAGGCGATGTCCCCGGTCAACCCGGGATTGTCCGGGATTTACCCGGTACCGGTCTCGGTTACGGTTTAGGTGTTCGGGTACAATCTCCCGTCGGCCAAATTCGGGTTGACTACGGTTTTAATGTCGATGGTGGTTCTCGTCTCCATTTCGGTATCGGGGAACGATTCTAATCAGTTATCAGTTATCAGTTATCAGTTATCAGTTATCGATAAATTTAGTTCTTTTTGTTGTTCACGGATAAAAGCTTTACTGCTTAACAATTATGGTTTCTACTATCGCTAAACAATTTGAATTATCGGGAATTGGCCTGCATTCAGGGGAAATGACACGGGTGCGCGTCTGTGAGGCAAACCCCGGGGAAGGACGTTATTTTGTCCGCAGAGATTTAGCCAATCAACCGATTATTCCCGCTCTAGTTTCTTCGGTTTACCAAACGACTTTATCAACGGAATTGGGACAAGGAGAAGCAAAAGTTAGAACCGTTGAGCATTTATTAGCGGCCTTAACCGCTTTGGGGGTAGAGGATGCTCGCATTGAGGTGGATGGTGCGGAAATTCCCCTCCTCGATGGTTCGGCCAAAATCTGGGTAGAAGCGATCAAAAATGCTGGTTTAGATAACTCTTTTTCTCCATCAGATTTAACTATTTCTCAACCGATTTGGTTGTACGAAGGAGATGCTTTTGTGGCGGCGATTCCTTCCCCTGAATTACGTTTTACCTACGGGATCGATTTTACCTATAAACCGATCGGTAATCAATGGTATAGTTGGAGTCCTGATCAAGAAAGTTTTCGAGATGCGATCGCATCTGCCCGTACTTTCGGTTTTGCCGATCAAATTGAATATCTGCAAAAGGCTGGTTTAATTAAAGGAGGCAGTTTAGAAAATGCTTTAGTCTGCGATCAAAATCAATGGTTAAATCCTCCTTTACGCTTTGATAATGAGCCAGCAAGACATAAATTATTGGACTTAATTGGTGATTTGAGTTTACTGGGAACCATTCCCACCGCTCATTACATGGCTTTTAAAGCCAGTCATAAACTGCACGTTCAATTAGCTAAAGCAATTCAGGGTTAATTATTTCTTGGATCAAGGGGACGAACTACAAAAATACCGATGGCTTTGTCAACTTTAGTGATATATTTCTCTAGGTCTTTAGCAATGGTAATTTGACCAGCAGGAGAGGCATGAATTAAGCCAATTTTGCCATCGGGAAAGCGATAAACTAGACCGGTATGGGTGGTATCTAAACCAGGGATATTAGTCACGACACCGATAATATCTCCAGCTTGTAGTTGTGGGTAAATATCTTTAATCTTAGGGGTGGGAATATAGGTTAAGGATAAACTTTCTAATTGCCGTTCTACCTGTTGAATACAATCGTAATTATTTTGAGTTTTTAACTGGGGGTATAGAGGGCGGTTTTTGCTGATAAAGTTGAGCTTTTTGTTAAGAGTAATTCCCCCTAATTTTTGAGTTATATTTTCTACATTACCTCGTTCTTGGTTGTCATTAATCCAATCGGAAAAGTAATGCAGACGACTACAATAACCGTCGAGAATACCGTGGCGATAACGTTGATTTAAAACCTGCTGACTAAAAGCAGAATACTGATAATTTTTTAAAGCAAAATTGTGACTCAAAGCGAGAACTGTTTCCACAAATAGGACACAATCAAACTCTTTTAAAGAGATAAATAATTTTTCTGTTGCCGAGCGATTGAGTAATCCTGCTTGATATTTTGCTCCTAAAAATTGAGTGGCGATATTCTGGATTATATCAGCCATGGGTAAGCGATCGAGTTGTTGATTTTGAGCGTACTGCACCAGTTTTTTATAATTAGGATCGCTGACTTCTTGAGCAAGAATAGTTTCCGATCGAGCTATACTCAAGGGAATTAAAACAGGATTAATTAATAAATAGGGTAAAGTTATCCAATTAAAAAACATTGTCGATCGATTACTGAAAATAATAGGGTTTATCACCTACTAACACACATTAACTGTCAGAGTTATAATCTGCTGGGTTTAACTGGTATTTCTCATTGTATTCTACTACATAAGTAGGTGGTTATAATTAAATTAAAAATGGATTTTAGGTTCGATCCCCCCTGCCCCCCTTAATAAGGGGGGTGCCGATAGGCGGGGGGATCCCCCCTTAATCCCCCCTTAATAAGGGGGGCATCTGATAATTTTTAACGCCTACCTACATATAGTAATTATCTTAATGGTGAGTTATCAGGGTTTCGTTTTGGGGAGACTCCGAGACGATGGAATTGAATTAGCAATGATCAATTCCGAGACAGAAAAGGGGTTTCTCGGAGAAACACCTTTTCTACTCATGCAAAAGGGGGAATACATAATCAGTTTTTAATAACTGGATTTAGTATCAGTCATTGACACAATTTTGAGTAAACCTCTAACCTAGTTATACTAAATCCGTTTTTAATAGTACACTTAACTCCTAAGTCTAGGTACTTAAGACGTGCGATAGTCAAAGGATTTTCGCGGTCGCTGGTTGATAAAATCCGTCACTCGATCTAAGCTTGTTTGAAGATTTGACGGATGCCATTCTCGTCATTTTCCTGATTCCTAAACATCTGTCTCATTGCATTACTTCTAATGGGCTTCTGACTTTTCCCATCATTGATTTTTATAGATTGTTGTAGTACATTACATTACAAAAGACGTAGCAATCAGCAGAGAACCTTGTCTATGACTGTCTGCTCGTTGAATTAATCCTTTCATATACCCTAAATTAAGGAGAAGACTATGGCTAATCGATTGGATGTAAGGAAGGTGATGCGGGGTGATAAAGACCTGAGCGGTGCTGACCTGAGCGGTGCTAACCTGAGCCGTGCTATCCTGAGCCGTGCTATCCTGAGCCGTGCTATCCTGGTCGGTGCTGACCTGAACCGTGCTAACCTGATCGGTGCTCACCTGGGCGGTGCTGACCTGAGGGGTGCTAACCTGAGCCGTGCTAACCTGATCGGTGCTAGCCTGAGGGATGCTGACCTGAGGGATGCTGACCTGATGGGTGCTGACCTGAGCGATGCTGACCTGCTCGGTGCTAACCTGGAAGGTACGAAAATGCCCGAAGGCTGGGAATTTATTGTCAGAGATCGTTAATCATTTCTGAAGCATTCGATCGAAATCTGGCGTTGCTGAGTAGCGGTATGATTTGGCAAAATTCTCAACCAGTTTTCAGAGCTTTTAGCAATCAACTCATTCTTTGAATCGGCAACGCTTGTCTCAAACTTATTGGAAACGACTATAACAGCGAAATCTCGTCCGAGTTGCTATTCCACACCACTTTTTATTAAAAAAGTCAATAGATTAAATATTAATTTTTGTAAAGAAAAGCTTGAGCAGTTACTCAGAAAGCTCTTTACCATCTGTTACAAAATATGGCAAGATATTTATCGAATTGTGTCAAAACCCAGAGTAAATACTCACTTGGGTTACATTTTCTGATACAAAACAGAAACATATATCTAAATACCTTAAACAAAGGGCGATCGTCATCAGATGATGATCGCCCTCAAAACCAGACTCAGCAATCATAAGGAGAACCATCATATATGTTCACTCACGTCAAGTCCACCATTCGTCATATAGTTCCTGACGCGTTGAATGGTCGATCGCTGGTCAAGGTGGTCTATGTCGTGCTAGAACCTCAGTACCAAAGTGCGCTGAGTAGTGCGGTCAGGGAAATCAACGCTAACAACCCGAAACTAGCGATCGAAATTAGTGGTTATTTAATCGAAGAACTGCGCGATGGGGAAAATTATCGCAATTTTCAGGAGGATGTAGCCAAGGCTAATATTTTCATTGCTTCTCTCATCTTTATCGAAGATTTAGCCGATAAAGTTGTGGCCGCTGTCAGTCCCCATCGGGATAAATTAGACGCGGCGATTGTCTTTCCCTCTATGCCCCAGGTAATGCGCTTAAATAAGTTAGGCAGCTTTTCCATGGCACAATTGGGACAGTCTAAGAGTGTCATCGCTAACTTCATGAAAAAGCGCAGGGAAAACTCTGGCGCTGGTTTCCAAGACGCGATGTTAAAGTTATTGCGAACTTTACCGCAAGTCCTGAAATACCTCCCCATGGAAAAAGCTCAGGACGCACGCAACTTTATGTTAAGTTTCCAGTATTGGCTAGGAGGTTCCGCAGAAAATTTAGAGAATTTCCTGTTAATGTTGGCCGATAAGTACGTCTTTGATAACAAGGATGACAGTGTAGTTTATAAAGAACCGGTAGTTTATCCGGATATGGGTATCTGGCATCCTTTATCGATGAAAATGTGGTCGGATGTCAAAGAATACTTCACTTGGTACAATAACCGCAGTGATATTCCCGATGACCTCAAAGACCCCTTGGCTCCCTGTGTTGGCTTAATTTTACAGAGAACTCACCTCGTTACTGGTGATGACGCTCATTATGTCGCTCTCGTGCAGGAATTCGAGTCTATGGGTGCGCGAGTACTTCCTGTTTTTGCTGGGGGATTAGACTTTTCCAAACCCGTAGAAGAATACTTCTGGGATAAAAGCTTAAAAGGAGTAGCAGCCGTTCCCATCGTTGACATAGTAATTTCCCTGACAGGATTTGCCTTAGTCGGGGGTCCAGCGCGACAAGATCATCCGAAAGCGATAGAATCCTTAAAACGTCTCAATCGTCCCTATATGTGCGCCTTACCGCTAGTTTTCCAAACTACTCAGGAATGGGAAGAAAGCGATTTAGGTTTACACCCGATTCAAGTAGCGCTACAGATTGCTATTCCCGAATTAGACGGTGCGATCGAACCTATTATCTTATCAGGCCGGGATGGAGCCACAGGTAAAGCGATCGCTTTACAGGACCGGGTAGAAGCGATCGCTCAACGGGCGCTAAAATGGGCTAATCTAAGAAAGAAACCGAAACTGAATAAAAAGGTCGCCATCACTGTGTTTAGTTTCCCCCCCGATAAAGGCAATGTGGGAACCGCAGCCTATCTAGATGTGTTCGGTTCTATCTACGAGGTGATGCAAGCTTTACAAAATAACGGTTATGACTTGCAAGACTTACCCGCATCTCCCCAAGAACTGATGGCAGCGGTAATCCATGATGCCACCGCACAGTACCATAGTCCGGAGCTAAATATCGCCTATCGGATGTCTGTGCCTGAATACGAACGCTTAACCCCCTATTCTGTCCGTTTGGAGGAAAATTGGGGACCACCACCGGGACATCTCAACAGTGATGGACAAAATCTATTAATCTACGGGAAAGAGTTCGGTAACGTCTTTATTGGGGTTCAACCTACCTTCGGTTATGAAGGGGATCCGATGCGTCTGCTCTTTTCTCGTTCTGCTAGTCCCCACCACGGTTTTGCAGCCTACTATACCTATCTCAATCAAGTCTGGAAAGCAGACGCGGTTCTTCATTTTGGCACCCACGGTTCCCTAGAATTTATGCCGGGGAAACAGATGGGAATGTCTGGAGAATGCTACCCCGATAACCTCATCGGGATGATTCCCAACCTCTACTATTATGCCGCTAATAACCCCAGCGAAGCCACGATCGCTAAACGTCGCAGTTATGCGGAAACTATTTCCTATCTCACTCCTCCCGCAGAAAATGCTGGACTTTACAAGGGGTTAAAAGAACTCAGCGAGTTGATCGGTTCCTACCAAACCCTAAAAGATAGTGGGCGCGGGGTACAAATTGTCAACACCATTGTCGATAAATGTCGCTTAGTCAATCTCGACAAAGATATAAGTTTACCTGATAGTGATACCGCCCATCTCAGTCAAGAGGAACGGGATCATATCGTCGGTTCCGTCTATCGTAAACTGATGGAAATTGAATCGCGCTTGCTTCCCTGCGGACTGCACGTTATTGGGAAACCCCCCTCGGCGCTGGAAGCGGTGGCAACTTTGGTCAATATTGCCAGTTTAGACCGGGAAGAGGACGATTTACTTTCCTTACCCCGGATTATTGCTAACAGCATCGGCCGGGATCTAGAGGAAGTTTATCGCAATAGCGATCGAGGTGTGTTAGAGGATGTGGAATTACTGCAAAACATCACCCTAGCGACTCGCGCTGCCGTTGTTGCTTTAGTCGAGTCCCAAACCGACGGGTCAGGTCGGGTATCGATGCTTTCTAAGCTGAATTTCTTGAATATAGGCAAAAGATCGCCTTGGATCGAAACTTTACGGTCGATGGGTTATCCACAAGTTGATTCGGAAGCGTTAAAACCCCTGTTTGAATACCTAGAATTCTGTTTAGAACAGATTTGTGCTGATAATGAATTGGGGGCCCTATTAAAAGCATTGGAAGGGGAATACGTTCTTCCCGGTCCTGGTGGCGACCCCATCCGTAACCCCGGAGTTTTACCAACGGGTAAAAATATCCACGCTTTAGACCCCCAGTCTATCCCGACCCTAGCGGCGGTAAAATCGGCTAAAATCGTGGTGGATCGTCTGTTAGAACGGCAAAAACTGGATAATGGCGGTAAATATCCTGAAACTATCGCTTGTGTTCTCTGGGGAACGGATAATATCAAAACCTATGGGGAATCCCTAGCACAAATTCTCTGGATGGTGGGGGTTCGTCCTCTTCCCGATGCTTTGGGACGGGTGAATAAACTGGAATTGATTCCCCTAGAGGAGTTAGGAAGACCGCGCATTGATGTGGTGGTCAACTGTTCTGGTGTTTTCCGGGATTTATTTATCAATCAGATGAATTTGCTTGACCAAGGGGTAAAAATGGCTGCGGAAGCAAACGAACCGATGGAGATGAATTATGTCCGTAAACACGCTAGGTCACAAGCAAAAGAAATGGGTTTAACGGTTCGACAGGCAGCCACCCGCATCTTTTCTAATGCTTCTGGTTCTTATTCTTCTAACATTAATCTCGCGGTGGAAAATAGCAGTTGGGAAGATGAAAAAGAGTTACAGAATATGTATCTCAACCGCAAGGGTTTTGCTTTCGATTCTGATAATCCGGGGATGATGGCCGATAATCGTCAGTTGTTTGAAGCATCTTTAAAAACTGCGGAGGCAACTTTCCAAAACTTGGATTCTAGCGAGATTAGTTTAACCGATGTTTCCCACTATTTCGACTCGGACCCGACAAAAGTTGTGGCTAGTTTACGCGATGATGGCAAAAAACCGGCGGCCTATATTGCTGATACTACTACCGCTAACGCTCAGGTGCGTACTTTATCGGAAACCGTGCGCTTGGATACCCGCACCAAGTTACTCAATCCCAAATGGTACGAGGGAATGTTAAGTCACGGTTACGAAGGAGTCCGAGAATTATCGAAGCGTTTGGTTAATACGATGGGATGGTCGGCAACTGCTGATGCGGTGGATAATTGGGTTTATGAAGATGTGAACACCACTTTTATTCAAGATGAGGAAATGTGTCAGCGTCTAATGAATCTCAATCCTAATTCTTTCCGCAAGATGGTGGGAACCCTGCTAGAAGTTAATGGTCGCGGTTACTGGGAAACTTCTCAAGAGAATTTAGACCGCTTACAGGAACTTTATCAAGAAGTGGAGGACCGTATCGAAGGAATCGAGTAGAATAGATAGATAAGACTTGAGAGACTGGCTAATCACCGGTCTCTTGAGTTTTGAACAAACATGAAAAATAACTTTTGGGGGTTAATTTGGTCTAGTTTTAACGAAATTCAAGGAGTTTTACTCGGTCTTCTTGGATTTTTAGGAGGTATTGCTTTAATTCGTTATCCCGACCATACTTCTATTCCTCTAGATCTAGTAATTATTGTCAGTTTCTTCACCCTACTGTTTATAGCCACTTTGTTAAGTGCTGTTAACACGCTTCTTAGACAGAAGCAAAAATTAGAGGCAGAAGTTAAGCAACTTCAGGAGGTAAACCAAAAGCTAGAGACTGAAATTAAACAGCGCATTATCCCTAAAATTCTAAGAGTTCAAAAGGATGCAAATAATAATATTCTATGCTTACTGGAAGCATCAGATTTATTCGCGTATGATATCTATATTTCTTTCTACTACACGGATGATGACGGGTTTGAAAATTTAATTGCAATAGGTTTCGTAAACGTGATCCAAAATGATGGAAAAATACAAGCTATTCTAAATCAGCCGTATCCTAACTATCAAAATATTATCGATGCCCTAGATGGAAACGATCCCAAATTAATTGAAAAAATAATCATCAAGCCTAGCATTCCTAGAAATTTCAATACCGGTCAACCCTAGAAGAAACATGGAAAACCTAACTGAAACGACATTATTATCGCCTAAAGGTACATTCCCCGCCCAGATAGTTAATATCCTTGATCCGTATCGATTAGTCATGAATCGAGGCGAACGAAATAGAATTCAAGTGGGTCGCCGAGTATTGATATACGGGATAAGTGAGGAAGAAATTATAGACCCTAATACGGGAGAATCTTTAGGGTTTCTCGAATTAGTAAGAGGTACGGGAAGAATTATTTTGGTTCAAGATAAAATATCTATTATAGAATCAGACAAAAAGCCAGACATAGATTTAAATAAACTTTATTATTTGATCAGAGAATATCATTTGCTGCAACCTAGAGAATTGTCTGAATTATCTTATATCCCTCCCTTGACTCCTTCTGGAATTGAATACTTAGCAAAGAAAGAGTTACAATCAAAGAGAGAAAGAGAGTTAAAATCAATGATTGATAAATTAGGAGAAAGACTACCGTTTGAAAATCCTCAAGTTGGCGATCTAGTCAAGCCTATTTAATCGTTATAATCAAAAATTAGTCCGGTTGTGCATTTTATTCAGCAAAAAAAAGGATTAAGAGGGTTTCTGTCGGCTTGTCGGGTTTCGTAGCCTCAAACCGACCTAGTAATTTACTACCATTTTTGTCTAGGAAAAACTAATTCCCGATTTACCCGGATGTATGACTCATAGTAAAACTTTAGAGGAAGGGATTATTAATATTGAAGAAGCGAGCGAATTTGGATAGAGACAGTTTATTTTAGTGATAAAAAAGATATTCCCATGTTTTCTAAAAGATAAAAAAATATCCCCGTAAATTGTTGCGGCGATGCGATTTTTTAAGCATTATTGACCTTCTGACCTCTAAGATCCGAAAATAAACAGAGACGACCCAAACCCATGATTGCTGGTGAGAAGGTCTCTTGGTTGGGGGCTTCTAGATGGCAGCCAGCAAATTCTTGCTGAATTTCTGTTAAGAAATAGGGCCAAATAGTCAAGAAAAAATTACCGCTAAAAATTATTCGATCGATATCTTTAAGACTTTTTTGCTGTTTTTCTAACAAATCATTAACTTTCTGTTTTAAATTATCTAGATATGGTGCAATCACCTTCTTATTTAAGTCCCTGCGACTGACAGTCCAAGTATGACCGGCTAGAGAGGAGGTAAATTCGCTTTCTTCTTGGAGGATTAATTTGGTTAATCTAGCGGCTGCCAGTAAAGATTTTTTTAAGGGATTAGTATCGGTGAGATCGGAGAGCGAAAACGGCAAAAAAGAACGCCAGAGAGGATAAATTAACTGAGAGAGTATGGCCTGTTCATAGGTGTTTTCCCCATAGTTAAAATGGCTTAGAGCGATCGCTTGACGGGATAAAGAGCAAGTTTGCGGTGGGACTTCCAGCAGTGCTAAAGTGGTAGTCTCTCGTTTACCTTCGATCACCAGTAGGGTTTGGGGTTGAGGTTGGTCGCTAGTGGGAATATAGGCCAGAGCAGTAGCGATCGCTGTTTCTAGACTAGAGAGACAATCGGGGGGTATTAGTTGCGCTGTGAGAAGGGCTTTTTTTAGGTCATCCGTGGGGGTTTCCCCGTCATCGGTGATAATAATAGCTTCTAATCGCTCTAGGGCTTCCCAGAGCCAAGAATCGGTGCTAAAATCCCGATTAGATAGCCAGTTAATTAGATATTCTTCCACCTGAGAGCAGGGTAAGAGATCGCTTGTTCCCGTTGCCAGACTCCAAGAAAGAGGATAAAAATCGATCAGTCCTTGGCTTTCCCGAAAAAAAACGATTTTCACCCCTGGTGGTTGTACCTCCATTCCCAGGGACCAACGGGCAACTTCAGGGGTTCGATCGGGGAATAATAAGGGAGAAAGCAGCGCTTTGGCCGATTCTAAATGTTGACGAGTGGCGATAATTGTCCCGGAAGTAACTTCTTGCGGGTCAACTAGAGACGAAATCACCTTGGCAAGAATCCGATCGATCTCGGTCAGTAGAGAGGAAAAATCCTGTTTATCGGTCACTAGATAAATAAAAATACCCACAACTTTCCATTGTAGAATCACCTGCCTAAAACCAACAAAATTTAAATATTAAACCATGGAAGAAAAACGATATCCTGCGGAAAAATTAGCAGAGATTCAAAAATTATTAGATACAGCCACTTTATTGGTCGGTTTGGCCCCTGAAACCCTCGATCAAGTTACTTCTCATGCTGTCACCCGCACTCATCCTGCTAATCGGGCGATTTTATTAGAAAATGATTGGGGTGGTTCGGTTTACTTTATTCTCGATGGTTGGGTGAAAATTCGTACTTACAATATGGATGGCAAAGAAGTCACCTTAAATATCCTCGGTAAAGGGGAAATAGTCGGAGAAATGGCCGCTTTAGAAGAATCTCCCCGCTCCACTGATGCTATCACCTTAACCACGGCCACAATTAGCAGTATTCCCGCTCAAGATTTTGTTAATCTGCTCAAATCGGAGCCTTTAGCGGGAATTCGTCTTTCTCAGTTAATGGCCAAGCGTTTGCGTCAGCTTAACCGGCGTTTACGTTTGCGCGAGGCCGATAGTCTCTCCAGAGTCGCCGATACTTTACTCTTTTTAGCCGAAGGTCAAGGAGAAAAAAGCGGTCAGGGTGCGATAATTCCTAATTTACCTCACCGGGAATTGAGTAGTATTAGTGGACTGGCCCGGGAAACCGTGACCCGATCCTTGACCAAATTGGAGAAAAAAGGCCTGATTCAACGACAGCAGGAGTCTCTCTCTATTCCCGATCTGGCCGCTTTAGAAAAAGCGATCGCCTAAATTCAGTTATCAGTTATCAGTTATCAGTTATCGGTTATCATACTAAATCCAGTTATTAAAGACTGATTATCTATTCCTCCTTTTGCCTTTTGCCTTTTGCCTTTTGCCTTTTGCCTATCTTCACTAGGAAATTTATTTTGCACGACTACTTATGACTGAAAAATTAACCGGTTTTGCAGTGGTGCTGGTGACAACAACCAGCGAAACGGAAGCGGAAAACTTAGCGATCGCCTTACTTAACGAGCGCTTGGCAGCTTGTGTCAGTATTTACCCGATTCGTTCCATTTATCGTTGGCAGGGACAGATTGAAAACGAGCGCGAATGGCAATTAGCGATCAAAACCGATTTAACGCAGTTTGAGCAGTTATCGGCGAAGATACAGGCACTTCATAGCTATGCAGTCCCAGAAATCGTCGCTTTACCGATTGTGGCGGGTTCTCAGACCTATTTAGACTGGTTAGCCTCCCATACGGGTAGGGTGTCGGAATAGACCGATCGGTAAGTTTAGCGAAAAAAATCTATATAATTCTTAATAAACTATCTCAGGAAGCGCAAAAAGTTTTAATCTAGATGCTGATTAAATGTTTAAACATCTGGTTTTAAGACCGATCGCCTCCACGATTGGAGAACTCAGCACATCGTCAAGGGAGATAGTTAAAATCCAATGAGTCTTAAGGCAAGCGGTGGCAGCTCCTTAGCGCGTCCCCAACTCTATCAAACCGTCCCGGTATCTGCCATTACCCAAGCAGAACAACAAGATCGCTTTCTCGATAAACCCGAACTCAATGAACTGATCGCCTACTTCCAATCGGGGAGCAAGCGCTTAGATATTGCCCAAACCCTCACCCGGAACTCCGATCTGATCGTCTCGCGGGCAGCTAACCGGATTTTTACCGGCGGTTCCCCCATGGCCTACCTAGAAAAACCCCCCGTGGAAGAATTGGCCCTGGTGGGTGCGGGTAAAGTTATCAACGTCCAGGAAGGGATGAAATTAGGAACCGTTACCTACGCTGAAAGCGGGTCTGGTGGCGGTGGTGGCCTTCTCGGTGGCTTAAAAGGGATTTTCGCCTCTAGCGGCCCAATTCCCCCCGGATTCCGACCGATTAACGTCTCTCGTTACGGTCCGAGCAATATGCAGAAGTCCCTCCGGGATTTATCCTGGTTCCTGCGTTACATTACCTATGCGATCGTGGCTGGTGATACCAGTATCCTGATCGTTAATACCCGCGGTTTAAGGGAAGTTCTCGAAAATGCCTGTTCCATTGATGCCACCATCGTGGCCCTGCAAGAAATGCGGGCTGCTTCGATCGAGTATTTCCAAAGAGACAAGGATGCGGCCACTTTAATCAGTGACTATTTCAATATCCTACTGGGGGAATTAAAAGCCCCCACCCCCTCTAATAAACTGCGTCAGCGTCCCAGTAGTGACCAACAGGGTTTAAGTCTTCCCCAAAGCTACTACAACGCCGCCGAAAAACGGCAAAAGTTTGTCATGAAAACCGGTTTATCGGAGTCAGAAAAATCTTCGATTATCAAGGCCGCCTACAGACAAATTTTTGAACGGGACATCACTCGCGCCTATAGTCAGTCGATTTCTGACCTAGAATCGAAGGTGAAAAACGGCGACATCTCGATGAAAGAATTCGTCCGTCGTCTCGGTAAATCGCCTCTCTATCGTAAACAGTTCTTTGAACCTTTTATCAATAGTCGCGCCCTAGAATTGGCTTTCCGTCATTTCCTCGGTCGCGGTCCTTCCTCCCGGGAAGAAGTACAGAAATACTTCTCGATCGTCTCTAGCGGCGGTTTAGCGGCCTTAATCGATGCTTTAGTGGATTCTCAGGAGTATTCTGACTATTTCGGCGAAGAAACCGTTCCCTATCTCCGGGGTTTGGGTGCAGAAGCGCAGGAATGTCGTAACTGGGGGATGCAGATCGACCTGTTTAACTACAGCGCACCTTTCCGCAAAGTTCCCCAATTTATCACCACCTTTGCTAAATACGATCGCCCCTTACCGGATCAGCACGTTTACGGTTCTGGAAATGATCCCCTAGAAATCCAATTTGGGGCAATTTTCCCGAAAGAAACCCGCGAACCTAGTTCTAGTCCCGCTCCCTTCGGTAAAGATACCAAACGTATCCTCATCCACCGTGGACCGGCGACTAATAACCAAAATAGCAACCCCAGCGCCCGAGGTGAATTCCCCGGTACTTTGGGACCGAAAGTTTTTCGTCTCAATAACGAGTTACCCGGTTCTAGTAATGGGGTAAGCGTTAAATTTGGCGAAAGTTCCACCCAAAGAGTGATTTTAGCGGCTTATCGTCAGGTTTTCGGTCGAATGCCCTACGAAGGTCAGCGTTTATCCGTGGCCGAGATTAAGTTAGAAAATGGCGATATTACTCTGCGCGAGTTTATCAAAACCCTAGCTAAATCCGAGACTTTCCGGAAAATCTACTGGACTCCTCTCTATGTGGTGAAAGCGATCGAATATATTCACCGTCGTCTGCTCGGTCGTCCCACCTACGGTCGTCAGGAAATGAATCAATACTTCGATATCTGCTCGAAAAAAGGCTTCTATGCTTTAATCGATGCTCTTATCGATAGTCCCGAATATACGGAAGCTTTTGGCGAAGATACGGTTCCCTACGAGCGCTATCTAACTCCCCAAGGGATGCAGTTACGGATGGTGCGTTTGGGTAATCTCCGCGAAGATATCGGCCAAAGAGTTGATAAAGAGGAAACCCCGCGCTTTATTGAATTGGGTACACCTTCGGTCTCGATTCGCACTGAACCCGATATTCAATCCCGTGTCGGTCAAGGTGTCACGGTTCAACGGGAACAAACTAAGATCTTTAAACTGTTAACTAATCTGGATAAAGTTGCCGTACAAAATACTGTTCGCGCCGCCTATCGTCAGATTTTTGAACGGGATCTCGAACCCTATATCATCAATGCCGAATTTACTGCTTTAGAGAGTAAATTAAGCAATGCTGAGATCACGGTGAAAGAGTTTATTGAGGGTTTAGGTGGTTCGGATCTTTACCTGAAAGAATTTTATGCTCCCTATCCGAATACGAAAGTAATTGAATTGGGAACTAAGCACTTCTTAGGTCGCGCTCCCTTGAATCAAAAAGAAATCCAGAAATATAACCAAATTCTGGCAACTAAGGGATTAAAAGCCTTTATCGGTGCCATGGTCAATAGCATGGAATACCTACAATTATTTGGTGAAGATACTGTTCCCTATCGTCGTTTCCCGACTCTACCGGCCGCTAATTTCCCCAATACGGAACGCTTATACAATAAGCTGACCAAACAGGATAGTGAACTGGTTGTTCCCAGTTTTAAACCGGTAGTTAAGGTCGGTGGCTAATTAGTCCTTGAAGTTAATTAATTTAGCTCGTGTTCGACACGAGCTTTTTTTAGTTTAGTATCCCAAAGCTAACCCATCAGACCTAGGTTCGCAAGCGGTTAGGAAAATTCCTTCAAGGGGTGACAGACGAGCTACAAGCTAGACAGAGCCTAGTATCTAGCCAAATGTCCCCTTAAAGAAATAGAGTGGTTAGGCACACCACTCAAAAATTTAAAATCTTACCTTCATTCTATCAGGCTTGCTTACAGGCCAATCGAGCGCGAAGCAAGCTATTTGACCTTACAGATACTAATCCTGCTCTTAAAAAGTCATCGGACAGTCCAACTAGAGAAACTAGCCGCTCTTTTCCCGCAACCAATCACCTTTGAAAGCAGAAGAAGAAATGCGCAGAGATTTCTCAAACTTCCGAAACTAAACGTGAAACTATTGTGGTTTCCCCTAATCAAACAGATAGTCAAGCTAGAGTTGAGCGGGAAAAATAAAAATCGAGAGCAAAGAAGAAAACTCCGAAAACTGAAGCAGGCGGTGGGAGACCGTGAATTTCAGGGAGTGCAACTAGATAAGTACCCAGAGGATAGAGGTGTAGCTTTTATTCTGCGTCAAAAGAAAAATACTTACACGCAATTGAAAGATAGAGAAAACTATCAAGCTCTTTCAGAGTTAGAAACGAACTGGGTAACTCGAAATCTTTTTCAAGTAGTTACCCACACAAAAAGTCATAAGATTGAGAGTTTTAATCTGGCAATTTATTGAAAAAGAGGCTATCGAAGTAAAGGTTATCAAGAGCCTTGGTATTTATTGACTAACCTAAAATCTTTGGAGTTAACGCTCAATTTATATCGAGTCAGATTCGGGATTGAGGCGATGTTTAAAGATTGTCAAACGGGAGGATATAACCTCGAAAAAACAAAAGTCAGCAAACCTCACTTTCTAGCTTTAGTTTTATTGATCGCTATCGCTTATTCTTTGAATACAACCCGAGGTCAACGTTTCAAGCAATCGGGAACTAGCGATTATGGTTCTCGCTCGACATCTAAATTGGTCTATGGGGATTAGGGGTTAGGGGTTGGGGAGTAGGGAGAAGGGGAGAGGGGAGACCACTTCGTGCGCGTTGCGGGGGAGAGTCAATAAAAAGCTGTCTCCTGATTTGAAAGAGGGTGTGGGGTGTAGGGAAGGAAACCTCTTTCATCTCTGGTGGTGAAAATTTTTTCATTGGGACTGACTCCTAAATACTGACGACCGACGGCTGATGGTTAACTTGACAAAAATTACCTCGGTTTCTATAATCCTGAAACCGTTAACAAAATTGAGTGATAAATAGCTGGGCAAAAAATCAAGAAAAACAGCAAAAAAACGCAGTTCCCCCCTTGACAAATAGCAAAAACTAGACATTAGTTAAATTTAATGATTTTTTAATAAAAACCGCCTTCTATCACCAGAAAAAGCTATCGGTAGATTTTTATCAGAGTAATGTAATCATCTTTACAACTATCGGGGATCAAAGGATGTTAGGGTGAAGGAGCGATGACAAACCCACTTTAAGATCACCCCGATTGCTATGGCACAGATTCTCGATCCCCTCCCCAACGGCAAGAAAAATAGTATTCTTTGTTGCTATGTCAATGCGACCAGTCATATTCAAATTGTTCGCATCACCAATATTGCTAACTGGTATTTTGAAAGGGTGGTTTTCCCTGGGCAGCGTTTAGTATTTGAGACCCTAGCGGATGCTTTCTTAGAGATTCATACGGGGATGATGGCCAGCGCCATCCTTTCCGATAACATCCCCTGTGAACGCCTTTATATCAGCGATGGGGATGACGATGACTCCGACGGTCAACTAGACAGGGAAATGTTTTATCCCCATTCCCTAGAGGAAAGTCAAGGGGCGAAAATTGACAATACCGTACCCTTCAGTTTAACTTTAGCTTCCGCCTAGCTAATAACCTAATCTGATAATTCCCCTCGCACGAGAATCACAGTGCAATTAACGGCACGGGCAATCGTCGAGGGGATATTGCCATTTAAGAACTGATTGAGCAAACTTTCCCTAGATGCACCCAAAAGCACCAAGGAACAGTCTTCCGATTCTACCAGATGAATTACCGCCTCGGCCGGAGAGGCCGAACGAATCGGTAAAGGCACGATCATCTGTGCGATCGCTTTTTGTAAAGATGCTTGTAAAACTTCCAAAGTGGACAGATCTGGCAGTAACTCCGTCGGAGAATAGATTTTACATAACCAAAGTTTGGGATGATCCGAAGACTCGGACAAAGACAGCAAACTAGGCAATAATGCTAAAGCGCGTTCGGCATTCGGACCGCCGGCGGTGGGAATCAGCCAAATCCTTTCCCGATTAGGATCGTTGGGAAAACAATCCTTTGTCCCCAATTTTACCAAGATGGTTTCACAGGGAGCCTCAGCGATCAAAGTATCGACTGAAAACCCAAAAATTGCCCCGGTGGTGGATTTTTCCCCCGTCCAACCCATAATTAACAAATTGCTGTGTCGTTCGCGAATCGTGGCCAAAATCCCGTCGGCGATATCCTGAGCCACAGAAATTTGTGTATGAACAGAGAGCTGCTGCTGACGGGCTAATCTTTCCAGACGATGAAGTAATTTGCGTCCTTCCCGCGTATCTACCCTGACTTCCGCCGGAGAACTAAGACGAGGCACAGTAATCACATAGAGACAATCTATCTCATAATTGCGTTCACGGGCGATGGCAGCAGCAATTTTAAACAAAGCGGTAGCGGTGTCGGGATTGGCAATAGGTAATAAAATCCGACCTATTCCCACAGCCGGGGAACGAGTTTGATAAACCACATAGGAAGGGGTACTGCGTTGGGGCAGCTGACAAACTCCCCCCAATTGATCGGCTTCCACCCGGATAATATCGGTGCGGGTGATGATCCCCACCAGTTTTTGACCGTCGGTAACGGGTAAACGGGAAAGCTGATAGCGATTTAAGAGAAATAAAACATCGCTTAAAGCTGCCTGGGGGGCCACAGTAATCGGATTGGGAGTCATCATCTCCCGCAGCACGGTTTGACTGTTTTTTGATCGCCATTTATCCAGATCACTTTGGGTAAAAATCCCCAATAGTCGCCCCTGTTCCACCACGGGAAAACCGCGATGATGGGAACGAGACATAATTTTCACCACTTCCCCTAGGGGTAAATCCGCCGGCAGAATTTCCACCTGCGATTGCATCACATCTATAGCCGACAGATGGGCCAACACATCATTAGCAGGGGTTTCTTCGTTGAGAATAATACCACTAGCGGAAAGTAAATGCTGATAGAGGGAACCGGGGCGAATGCTTTCGGCAGTGATATAAGAAACGGCACAGGTCAACATCAGGGGCAGCACAACATTAAAATTGCGATGCAGTTCAAAGACAATCACGATCGCCGTTACCGGAACCCTGACTACTCCTGTAAAAAAAGCCCCCATACCGGCTAAAGTATAACTAGCTTCGCTGCCGAAACCCATCATTTTCGTCTCGATTCCCCCCACCAGAAACCCCAAACAGGATCCCAACACCAAAGCGGGGGCGAGGAGTCCTCCGGGGGCGCCAGAACTATAGGAGATCATGGTCAGGAAAAAATAGACCACAAAAGCGAGGGCGGTATTCTGCCAACTTAATTCCCCTGCCAGCAAAAATTCGCGTAAACCCGTATTATCTCGGAAAAAGTCGGGTAAAAAAGCCACTACCGTTCCCGATAACCAACTGACCAGACCGATACGCCAAGCCAGAGATAACCGCCAACGCCGCTGCATCTGGCTACAAAAAAGGATGCCTTGATTGAATAAAGCTCCCAATAAGCCCGCTAAAACCCCCAAAAGGCCATAAAAGGGTATTTCTTGGGCAGAGAAGCTAATATTGGCATATTCAGTGATGATCGAGGGGGTATTCTGCAGCATCATCGAAACCACGGCCCCGGTAAAGGAAGCCACGATCGCCGTTTCTAGGGTCATACTGGAGACATCGCGCATTAATTCCTCGATCACAAAGAGGACCCCGGCGATGGGAGTAGTAAAACCGGCCGCTAACCCCGCGGCTGCCCCGGCTGCGATCATCTGACGACGGTGATCAGGACTGGTGGGCAGCCAGACGCTTAACTGGGCCGCTAGGGCCGCCCCGATGTGTACCGTGGGGGCGCGACGACCAAGGGTTAAACCACCGCCAAGGATCAGGATCGCCCCGATCATTTTTACGACGGCAACGCGCCAAGACAGGGGCAAAGGATATTTAGCTAAGGCCGCTTTTACTTGGGGAATACCACCCCCGGCGGCCGCGGGGGAGAAGTGTTCGACAATCCAACCGGCACTGTAACCAAGCAGAAAACCGCCGAGGGGCAAAACTAGGAAAGGAGAGGAATTGGCTACTAGATGCACCCGCCAACCACCTAACCAACCGATGCCCAATTTCAGGATAATAGCGGCAAGGGCGGAGAGAATTCCGATTAAACAGGCTACCAGTAAAGCATAACGACTATCGGTGGCGCTACGTCCGAAGTGTTGGGATTTAAACCACTGACGGAGGTTTTGGTGACGGGCAAAAAGTCCCATAATTATCAGGGAGAATCAAGGCAATGGCGGAGCGAGGATTTATTTCGGGTTCTGATTCCTCGTCTCTTTAATCATAGGCCGTTAAGTTCTGTCACCGTTCACCTTGTTGCTACCAGTGGACCCAATAGTAGTTTTTCTCTCGATGGGCTAGGATCAAAGATTGTCCCTATCTTTGAGCGGAGGATATAAAACTTGTCATTGATTGACCATATCTCTACAGTGGATCTATTTTGTGGGGCTGGGGGGCTAACCCATGGTTTTGAGAAAGCTGGACTCAAGGATATTCCTTTGTATCCTAATCAACTATTTTCTGTTTTTCGCTGATTTGTGTTCTGGCAAATTCATCGGGTTTGTTAGCCATCTCGAAGTTACTTGCAACTATCAATTTATCTAATCAATCATACAATGTCTTTGCGGAAAAAAGCCGATCCATTCCCCTTGACAGCATCTTTTTTGAATAATTAACTATATAGTGATATAATTATATTAATTTGGCTCAAGTGCCGAAGCTCTTACCATATTTTTTAGCCAATGTCAATAAAGTTATGAAACGATTCATGTTATTATTTTCTGTTCTCGTCAGTTTTTTGGTATTTATTAGCCTTCAAATCGATTTTTCCTTGTCCGCACTAGCTCTAACTCGACAACAGCCAGAAGGACCGGGGCAGCTGTTATATCAATCCCGTCATAGTTTGCGCGATAATACTGGTAGTCCTTGGCAGGTGGTGTTATTTAAACGAGTTAAAGATGGGGAAACGGTAGAAATTAGTTTGCGCTTGGTGGGATTTCCAGAGGGGATTGAGTTTCTTCACCCAGAAAGATTAACGATAACCACTGCTAAAGGCCAAATTTTAGCGGCTGAGGATGCTTTTGCCCAAGAATCACCCGCAGCTAACGTTGGTCAATACAAGATGCAGGATATCTTAGCGCAGCTACCCGTTACCGAAGCGATCGAGCTTTCCCTACCCCTAGACAATCCCCGCTCTCTCAGTATCCCGATTCCTGTACTTTTGGAATGGCAAAGTCTGCTTTTTTCCGTAAATGTTTGACTTTTTGGGTTAGGGTGAAAAATTGAGAATCACCTTGGGACTGTTTGGTACTTTATCTGACTAAAATGCCCAATTAGCAAAAGTTTCAGCTATCACCACTACAATAAAATCACTACCATCAGGATTTACTCTCAGAAGATTTCAATTGCCTGACTACAGTTCTAAAGCTTCGTAGATGTATAATTTATTCAAAAAACCGACAGTGCTGAAGTGATAACTAGGTAAAGGGGGAGGGAACGATAATTCCGTTTGATAAACGCTGAAAATGAGAAAATTCTTTCTAGATGTGTTAGTGGCGATCGCTTCTTGTAAAAAAGGATGACCCGTATCCACCAACATTTTACAGTAACCCCGCAAGAGAGCTTGCACCTCGATGGAAGCTTGCGCCCGAGCGCAGACATTATCCTTAAGATAGCTAGTTAACCTCTGGGAAGCGTATTGTTCGTAATCTTGACGATTGGGGTTAGTTGTCAGCAATATTCCCGCAATTCCCCCTAAAACCACCCCTAACACCATTCCCCCTAACCGTGCCAATTTCATAAGCTCTCAAATCATCACTCACTTACCCTAACCATAGCCCGAATTAGGGTAAAAAACCTCTTGTCAACCATTCGTCTTGTGCTATACTTGGAAAGGTGTACGGCGAGCGTAGCCAAGTGGTTAAGGCAGTGGATTGTGGTTCCACCACTCGGGGGTTCGAGTCCCCTCGTTCGCCCTCTTTTCAAGACCCTCGATTTCAGGCTAGGCTAAAATTCGCACTACATCAACATCCTTTTTGTGGTAGTTCTGAGCGTCGTTTCTGACAGCAAAATAATATCTGGGGAGTTTAGCATCTAATGGATCAGATAGTGATGCCATTCAGACTTAAATTGACCTTTTAAATACAGAAATTTTTTCTAGAATGTAGTGATTAGGAAAAATTTAAGAATATCTGCTCACCTAGCCCAGTCTTTTATATTAACCGATTAAGAGGATAATTACCGTGAAAACAGCGAAATATCCCGAAAAAATTGCCGCGCTCTGGACAACATTCCTCTTGGGAACCCTATTTCACACGCAACTAGGGTTAATGCCACTCTTCCATGGTCAATCGATCATCGAGAGTCATCAAACCAGCAATCTCGATCCGATTTTCTGGGGAATGTTACTCTTTTTTTTGCTGCCAATGTTAGCGATTATCGGGGTCAATTTTAGTGAAAGTCGTTCCTTGAGAAAAACCCATTTCTGGCTAACAATTGTCTATTCTATCTTAAATTTAGCCCATCTGATCGCCGATCTTCTGGTCAGACCGATTGCCTGGTATCAAATCGCTCTCATGGCAATTTTATTGATCATTGGACTGATTTTAAATCTAGTTTCCTATCAATGGCTGCGTTTAGCGATCGCCCATCCGCGCCATCTCTCGGAAAATCATTAGCAGCGCCAAGATCAAAGGGTGGCCCGTTGACTAACTGATTCACACAAGAGGAGGCCTTTTGATCTCAAGTTGGTGGTTATTAAAGCAAAAGCAAGCTTAAACCGTAGCTAAAGCGATTTTTTTTGAAAATATAGCTTAAAAACTCTAATTAATTCCTATTATTCCCCAGATCAGCGCGTAAATTGCCCCTGTTTTCTCGCCGCTGCTGCGACCACATCTTACCAAGTATGGATATTTTTAGCTATGATGGTTCAAAAGCAAGCCAATAAAGGGAACTTTCTTGGCTGGTTATTCATCAGAAAACTCCTGATCGGAGGAGTTAAGCAGACGATATAGTTCAGATTAACGGCAAATATTGGTTAATAGTAATAACGAGGTAATTATTTTGATGAAATCTCTCATTCGTTGGACGGCAACTCTTGGTTTAGTAGGAACGACAATGTTGACTTCGCTGCTGGGCAGCTATTCTAAAGCACTCGCTTTACCGGAAGAACAAATCGTCAGAACCTTGCAGTCTGTACCTGTCTTCGCTATTGCCGATGATCAAGGAGTTCCCCTAATTGCCGTGGGAGAAAAAGAACAGAAATTCACGGGAGTTTTTATCAGTCGGCAGGACGCACAAAACTTTTTTGAACGACTGAAAAAAGAGAATCCCGAAGTGGCCAGCAAAGTTAAAGTTCAGCCCGTTTCTTTGGCAGATGTCTATAGAATGCAAACCAGTCAAACCGAACAAAATCGTTTAATTGTCGATTTTGTTCCCAAAGAGTCGGAAGTAGAATCGGCGAAAAAACTGCTCAGTGAAAGAGGTCAACAATATCAAGGTGGTGTACCTTTATTTGTGCCGAAAGCGGGAAAAGAGAGTAATTTTCTGGTGATCAGTCGCAATAATCAGGATTTGATTCCTTTCTTCTTTGAAAAGGCCGCCGCTTTGCAAATGGTAGAACAATATAAAAAAGCTAATCCCGCAGAAGCAGCCACGGTTAAAATTGATGTTATTCCCTTAGAAAGTGTCATCGCTACCCTACAACAAAGCAAGGATGAAGCTTTAACCAAAATTCTCCTCTATCCTAGCCAAGAAACGATTGATTTTATTCGGGCAAATAGTAACCAAAAGGCTCCCAACCAACCCCCGGCAAATCAGCCACGCCCTAATAATAATACCAATAATCCCCCCGCCCCCAATCGTTAAGTCTTGTGTCTGCTAGTATTTCCGGTCAACAATTAAGTCAATGGCGCCAACAGGCGATCGCTGATTTAGAGCAAGCGCAACTATCTCCGAAAGAAGTGGATATCTTTCTGCAAGCAGTGACAGATATAGATACTCTTTCCCTGCGCTTACAATCCTTTCGCGAACGAGAAAAAATCCCCTTGAGTTATTCTTGGTCGGAAATTACTAAACGCTGGCAAAAACGCCTGCAAGCAAGGGTTCCCTTGCAGTATTTGCTCGAATCGGTGATCTGGCGTAATTTTACCCTGAAAGTCTCCCCAGAAGTCTTAATTCCTCGTCCCGAAACCGAGTTATTAATCGATATTGTTGGAGAAACCGTCAGAGGAGACGACGGGGGAATCTGGGTAGATCTGGGAACCGGTAGCGGTGCGATCGCTATTGGTTTAGCCAGTATCTTGACAAAAGCAGAGATATATGCTATTGATTACAGTCAAACGGCTTTAGCGATCGCCAAAGAAAATATCATCAATACGGGTTTTGCCGACAGAATTATCTTAAAACAGGGTTCTTGGTGGACACCCCTAGAGAAGTGGCAAGGACAGATTAGGGGTATGGTGTCCAATCCTCCCTATATTCCCAGTGCAGAAATCCTCGACTTACAAATTGAAGTGCGGGAACATGAACCCCGTTTGGCCCTCGATGGAGGTGAAGACGGATTGACCGCGCTGCGCTATCTAGTGGCCACTGCTCCCGATTATCTGCGCTCAGGAGGTCTTTGGCTAGTGGAAATGAGAGCCGGTCAAGGGGAAAAAGTAGCGCAAATGCTGGAAAATCAGGGTAATTATCGACAAATTCAGATTATTAACGACCTAGCAGGTTTCGATCGCTTTGTTTTGGCCGAGCGAATTTAGCGCAATGTACCCGCTTCGCAGTCCCGCAGCCAGAGACGCACCGCTTGGCCGATGGTGCCTTGACTGGTTTCTAGGGGAGGTAAGGGGACTTGAGCGGGTTCAAGGGAAGCTAATTGACTGTAAACCGTCACTAATCGCCATCCTTCCCCAGTTTTAGTTAAAAATAACCAGTGATAATTCTGGAGGCTGACAGAGCGATTTTTGCTATACTGACGCTCTAAAGTCGTAAAAAAAACCTGTTGAGTGTCATCGGCAATTTGACCGGAATATTGACTAGCAGTTAAAGGTAGGGGTGCAAATTCAGGACGACCGGCAATAATCACAAAAACCGGTGTAGATAATTTTTGGTCGATTTGGGAACGGGTAATAACTCGATTAGCATAACTGGGTAAATCTGACAAGAGGCGATCGACTAAAAGATTTAAATCCTCCGGACAGCTAGAAAGAGGAAGACTAACTGCTGGCGAGTTAATCCCGAAAATAACCAGTAATACCCCTAAATATCGGCTAATTCGTGACAAATTTTTGCCCATGCTATTTTTGGTTCCTCGGCACCGGTGATCGGTCGTCCAATTACTAGATAATCAGCCCCAGCTTTAAGCGCTTGGGCCGGAGTCATCACCCGACTTTGATCCCCTTTGCTTGACCAGGAGGGACGAACTCCGGGGCAAACTAAGAGAAAATCCTCTCCACAGACGCGCCGCAATTGCGCCACTTCTTGGGGAGAACAAACCGCCCCATCAATTCCCGATTCTTTGGCCAATAATGCCAGATTTAAGGCATATTCCGATAGTTCTAGGGGAATTTTGAGGTCGAGGGCTAATTCGCGGGCGTTAAGGCTGGTTAAAACGGTGATAGCGAGAAGTTTTGGCGGCGATAGCAGGTCAGAGATTGCCGCCTTAGCTGCCGTCATTGCTTGCCGTCCGGCTGTTGCGTGGAGGGTGAGTAAATCCACTTGATAGCGACTGGCGGAACGACAGGCCCCGGCGACCGTATTGGGAATATCATGAAATTTTAGATCGAGAAAGCTCTTTTTTTGTCTTTCTTGCAGAATCCCTAGAATTTCTGCACCGCTACTGACAAATAATTCTAGTCCCACTTTCCAAAAATTGACTTCCGGCAACAGATCGAGCAGTGCGATCGCTGATTCTAAATCCGGCACATCGAGAGGAACAATAATTCGGTCTGAGTTGGTCATATTGGGGCGATACAGTGGGGGTGTGGGGAATTATGAATTATAAATTATGAATTATGAATTATGAATTAGGGAGAAGGGAGAGGGAATTATGAATTATGAATTATGAATTAGGGAGAAGGGAGCGGGGAGAAGGGAGCGGGGAGCTTAAATCAGAGAAAAATCCAATCGGCAAAAGTGGCAGCCTGTCCGCAATAAATGCCATCACGATCGATGATATTCCAAACGATCGCTTTTTCAATGCGAAATAGTTGACCGTTTTTCGTGATCCTTACCCCGTGATAATCGTTGATATAGCCCTGTTTTTTGACTAAATCCAGCATTTTTTGGCGTTCTTGGGCGGTTTCCTCTCCCTCTACCGTTGCTCGCGAAGGAGTTGCTAATAATTCTTGCCAAGTTAAACCCCAGAGATCGAGGGCGCAGCGATTACCATAATTGAAGATCGGATTAGTTTGTGTACCGTGGGAAACTAGCACAAAAGGGGCATAAAAGAGCATTTTACTCTGTTCTTTGGCAGTACCGATCCAGGGTAAAAGCGATCGCCCGATTAACCGTTCATAATTATCCAGCAGCAATTCTGTCCAATCTATAATAGTTAAATCTTCCCAAATTTCCATAAAATTATCTTGAAAAACCGGTTTAATCTTGCCGTTGCCAATATTTATAGGCCGCGTAGGCTAAAGTAATCACTCCCGTCAGAATTGCCGACTCATCCACTAAAAATTCCGGATGGTGAAGGGGGGGATTGAGGAGGTTAGGAGAACCCACTCCCAGACGAAACATTGTCCCCGGGGCCTGTTGCAAATAAAGGGAAAAATCCTCGGCCCCCATGGAGGGTTCCGAGAGAATTAAAACCCGATCCTGTCCCCAAGCTTCTAAACCAGCTTCTTCGACTAACCGGGTTAAAAATTGGTCATTTTGCACCGATGGCACGCCCCGACGATAATTTACTTGACATTTAGCGTTATATGTGCTACAGACATTCGTGACCAAACTCTCGATCCATTCCGGGAGATGGGCGTGGGTTTCTGGGTGCAGCGATCGCACCGTTCCCGCCATGCGTACCTGATCGGCGATGACGTTGGGGGCGCGACCACCGCTAATCTGGCCGATGGTGAGGACGATGGGACGCAAAGGGTTCTGAGTCCGACTAATTGCCTGTTGCAAAGTGGTGATTACTTGGGAGGCGATCCAGATAGCATCGATCGCCTCGTGGGGCCGGGCTCCGTGGCCTGATTCCCCTTGAATAAAAATTTCCAGATCGTCGGCAGCTGCAGTTAAGGCCCCGTAACGAACTCCGATCGATCGGGCCGGAATCGAGGGGAAAACGTGCAGCCCGAAAACGGCGCTGACATCCCGCATCACCCCCTCTCGGATCATCCAATTGGCCCCCTGGGCGATTTCCTCTGCTGGTTGAAAGAGAAAGCGTATTTTTCCCCCCAAAGGTTCCGAAAGACGGGAAAGCACCATCGCCACCCCTAAACCGACGGTAGCATGAACATCGTGACCGCAGGCGTGCATAATCCCCGGTTTACGGGAAGCAAAGTCTAAATCGGTTCTTTCTTGGATTGGTAGGGCATCCATATCGGCCCGGATGGCTAAAATCCTTCGATCACTGCCTTTTCCGGCCAATTCTCCCTTAACTCCCGTTTTTCCCACTGCCTCCTGCACCGATAGACCACAGGAAGATAAAACCCCGGCAATATAGGCGGCAGTTTGATATTCTTGCCCACTTAACTCTGGATTCGCGTGAATGTGGCGGCGAATCTCCACTAATCGGGGTGCGAGACTCTCGGCTATGTTTTTAATCTCGGAGAGCATGAAACCAGTTTTACAGTATCTTTAGAGTTAATCATAGAGCATTTTTTACCTGAAAATTCGACTTGGCTGATTTTAAGTCTGCATTGTCTTCTCGGCATTCTTTCAACCCTGGACTAAGCTAATTTGTCAATAGGATGCAGGAGTTACTATTCATCTCTTGATTCGGTAACGCCTCTTGAGAGAATATTCCAGCTATGATAGGAAACATTGTCTAGTTAGGAAAAAACATGGTTCAGTCTTCCGAAAAAATTGAAGTTAAGTACGGGGAAAGAGAAATTGCCGAAGGAACATTAATTACTTTCCCCAATCCACGCCCTGGCAGAAATTACGATATCCATATCACTCTGCCGGAATATACCTGTAAGTGTCCCTTTTCCGGTTATCCTGATTTTGCCACCATTTATCTTAGCTACGTTCCCGATCAAAAGGTGATGGAATTAAAGGCGATTAAACTTTATATTAATAGTTATCGCGATCGTTATATTTCCCACGAAGAAGCAATTAACCAAATTTTAGATGATTTGGTGGCCGCTTGCGAACCCTTGCAGATGAAAATTAAGGGGGATTTTCATCCCAGAGGTAACGTACATACCGTGGTGGAGGTGATGTATAAAAAAGAATAGCATAATTTTCTAGTTTGGGGATGGGTTTGCCCCCATCTCTAGCTGTTCTAGTTTTTGTTGTTCAAGTTTTTTGCTGTCGTCGTCTTCAATACCCATTTTGAACTTTTCCTCTATACTTAAAGCTTAAATGTTATACCATTTTTCAAAAAGTGTCTCCTACTTAGGGTCTGCTGAAAAAGTTTTTCGTGGGGGTAGGGTGTGGGGTGTGGGGTGTAGGGTTTTACCCATTTTCAGGGGGTCAATTACCTAATTTTCAGGGAAAAAGTGCCTAAATTTCCCCCTCGATTACCCCAATATCTGGCACTTTTTGAGGGGAAAAAAGTCTAAAATTCTTATCCAACAAGGTTTTTAGATTTATTCAGCAGACCCTACTTAGTAAATGTACAGTTTATGCAGTAAAAAGGCAATGAGTGGAGTCCTTAATATTAATATTGCTGAGTCGGTAGAAGAATTAAAATCCTTTTCCGTGAGGTATTTTGGTGCGGTATGTCGGATTTGCTGCTTAATTATTGGGAATTAATGAAATCTTGAGGATGAACGATGGTAATATTGGGGACAGGGATAAAGTCATCAGAATTAAAGGTTAGTAAATGGGTAATGTTAGAAGCTTTCATGACAGCAAGAAGCCTAATATCATGAGTGCGTTTTCCTTTAATGTTGTAGGTGGTAACTAATTGAACCCCAGTTCGGGTTAAGCAGCGGGGGGTAAAGCCCATTCCATCTTCAAGGAGGGTTTTTTCGGCTGGTGACAGTAAGCAATCAAACCACAGAGAAGATTAACGCAAAAATTAACAGGGCTGCGGTGGCGGGAATGTTC
>NZ_JADBUP010000055.1:0-10784 GCF_020245605.1 Microcystis sp. M061S2
TGCCGACTCAGCCTTTTGAATAATTGGGTCGTCAACCAGCATTCCGGCCGTTGGCGTTGCGCCCAACTCTTTAGCTGCTTGGCGAATATTGCCAGCATTTGATTTCAATGGTTTTTGAAGTGATGAACCAATTTTTTGAATACCAGCGCCCAGCAATCCACCAAAGCTGCCTAAAGCTCCACCTACCGCAGCAGATTTTGTAGCCTCGCCCAAATCACCACTCTCGCCCAATCCTTGGATAAACCCTTGGCCAGTGCCAAAAGCGACTGATTTCCCGAGCGTTCCAAGTGCTGTTTTGCCCAAAGTGGCGGCAGCGGTTCTAGCAGCCAGCGGCCCGCTTCCAATAATTTGCACTGGAATGTCCAACAATCCAAGACGCTCAGATGAACGTCTTCTCTCCTCAACCTCAGCCCTTCGACCGCGCCCAAAGGCCTCGGGAATGTTTTTGGCTGCATTTATCAATCCACCCCCAGAGGTTGCGATTCCCAATCCTTCACCAATCGCTTGACCTGTTCCCGCTAAATACGGACCCACCCCGAGAATATCTGCCCCTTTTAAAAGCCCTTGCCCTAAAGCGGGCAAGAATCCCATTTGGGTGCTTTGTTTTGCTTTTTGTAACTCCGCGGCTGATGGCGGAGCTATTTTTTGAGGCGGCTCATCCGGAACGACAAGCCTAGCTCTTGCTAACTCATCGGGAGTCGGCGGGGCAATACGTCGAGCATTTTCCAATTCTTCAGGTGTTGGGGGCATGATTGGTTTTGCCATTATCGAGCGTTTCCTCTTCGGCGTCCTTCCATAATTACCAAAGCTTGAGCGTATGGAATGTTATACTGTTCAGACATTGCTAAGGCTTCAGGGTCTTGTCCGCCTGATCTTTGTGCCTTTTGTTCAGCACCCTGTTTTAATTGCTCGTTTTTTAAAGCGGCAGATTCATTTTCTCGTGTCGTTTTTTGTAGAAGTCCGCCAGGGCTGAGCGATTTAGTTTTATCGTCAGTTTGATTTTCAGCCAGCCTTGCCTTCCGGTATCCAACAAGGGAACCTTCGCCCTCCCCCTCATAGTATCTAACTTGGTCCATTGTGTCATTCAAAGACCTTTCAATAACATCAGCCTTTTTTCTAATTCTTTCGGCCTGCTGGTCGGGCGGTAGTTTGGGATTGAATGCTAACTGTGTAAATGCAATTCGATCCCCTTCAGTCACTTGGGTTCCAAGGGTAGCTTTCAAATCCTCAATCGACACTGAATCGACATTATTTTTAATGTCTTCAAGTTCTGATGACACAAGCGGTCCCACTAATGGGGTGCCAGCTGTAAATCTTGACACAATTCCTGGATTCAAATTTTGTAAACGATTAGCTTGTTCTCGTAGTTTTTCAATGTTGGCTCTAACTCTTTGCTCCCCTCCTCGAATAACAAGCTCGTCATAAGTTTTTATAAAATTACGATCAGCGGCGGCTTCGCCAACCGTCGGCTTGGGTCTAGCATTTAATTTTGCTTGTAAATCGGCTTGCTTGGTTAATAACTCAACGCCTTTAATTTTTTTATCAAGCTCTTTGGCGGGATCAATAAACCCTCGAGATTGCTCCGATCGAAGTTTATCAACTTCTAACTTCAATTTGTCTCTGTTTAAAACTTCCTCAGGTGACAAAAGGCTATCGTCTCGCGTCAGCGACCCATCGTCACCGATCCTTAGTCCGCGAGATGCGGCTTGAAGGGCCAAACTTTGTTTATTTTGAGCCTCAGCTTGTCGTGCCTTTTCTTGCTCCATTCTCAATCTGCGAGCGTCTTGAAAGCTTTGAGTGCCAGCCGTGAGGCCCGCACCAATCCCAGCAAGTAAACCGTTAGCCATTATCGACCCCCTAATGCGTTACCGCCTGCGCCGCCAATTTTTGCACCGACCATTGCTCCAGCCGGATTCCCACCACTAGCAGCAAAGCCAATAGCCGCTCCGGCAACCGTTGCAAGACCTGACCAAAAAGTGCGCTTAGCTTCTTTTCGTGCGGCTTCACGCTGTATTTTAGCGTTCATTTTTGCCCTTCGAACTGCGAGGCGTGTTTGATCAACAGCTTTTTGTTTTTGCTGCGCGCTTTGTTGCAACTGTAATCCCCTTCGGGTTGCATCAATTCCAGATTCTCTACGCATTTGAGCAAGCTGAGAATTCAAAGCTCTCTGAGACCTGTCCTCTAAAGCGCGTTCTTGACCAGGCGATGCAGTGAGTAGTCCAGCCTCGGCTTGATCTTTTTGAATGGCTTCCGCTTCCCTGGCAGGTTCGGACATGCCTTGAGCCCTTTCGAGCATCGCAGCATTTTCCATAAGTTTTGCATTGTTTAGAGTTGATTTGAACAATGCGTTGTCTTCTTTTGTTTCGTTCATTATGCCCCCGCCTTAGGTTTTGACCTAGCCCCATAAGCTTCAGCCGCAATTCCAGCAATTGATCCAATTCCTTGTCCAAGAGCGGCAGCGTCCGCTTGTTTTGAAGCCGATTGATTAAGTCTTTGACTCAAAGCATCTTGAGCCGATGCAAATCTATTCTCGGTATCTTGAGCAAGGCCTGAGAATGCCAAATCTTTAGAATCTTTTAATAGCTCCGAGCCTACGCCTCGAATTTCACGATTCTTTTGTGCAAGATTAGCAACCGCTTGAGCCTGGGCCTCATCTCGCCCCCTTTGTGCAAGCCCACCGTATAAAAGACCACGGGAAGCCATTTGCTCATCTCCTGAAACCATTCGTTCAGCCAATGCTCTACGGGATGCATCCCCTGCCCCAAAGCGAGCTTGCTCCACCGCATTTGTGATTTGCATTTCGCGGTCTTGTTGTTGTTTAGCTGCAACTTCTTGTGCTTTTGCTTCTTGAGCAGCAAGGGCAGCGGCGGCCGCCTCACGCTTCTTTTTTTCTTTTTCAAAAGCCCGCATTTGAGCCGAAAACATCGCATCAGCTGGACGCATCATGGCAGACTTTGGCTCTTTGGCTTTTGTTGGCATTTGGTTGGGCATTTTTGGTTTCATTGTTTACCCTCAAAATAATAATAAAGTGCATTGGCCCGAAGCTGAAGCCCGCAATGTAACAAACGTCTTGGTTAGTACTCGAGATGGCTGAGACCCATCATAAACAATAAGTGGTGACGTGGATCTAAGAATCAAATATCCGACCGGCACACGGTCTAATTGGTGCTCCACGACTGTATCCACGCCCGACCCACTGAAATTTACAGTTAATTGCACCGCGTTGAAATTGTCTGAGAAGGATAAATTGCCGTTTACAGCCTCTTGGACGTTTCTTGAAAACACCGTCACAAAGCGTTTTAGCGCGTCAAGCGTTGTCAAATTGTCCAAGAATGGGCTCGCGTTGATCTTCATTAGACCTTCCGCTGCATTCGGCCCTCAATCGTTAGCCCCTCAATGGTCAAGGCAAACGTGGCCGATGTGAAAGTGTACTCAATGCTTAAATTCTTGGATGGAATCCCAAACTCTTCACGAGATTGGAAGTTATCAAGCGAGATCGTCGCCGTGTGGGCAATCGTCTGAGACCCGTCGGCATCGTTATAAAACACAACTCCCATCGTCCCGCCGGGCACTACATTCGTATTGGTGTAGAGCCTACGCCATTGGGTTGTGACCGATTGACCGAGTAAATTGAAGTATTGAGTCTGAGCCTTGCAAACAATCGGTTGCCCGTTGTGCGCGGTCAATGTCGAACCTGTGAAGTGAATAGAACCGTTATATGAGCCGTAAAAGGCCGTCGGAGCGTCCAAAGCGCCTCGAATGATGGAAAGGCTAGAGGGCTCAAATCCTTTAAACGTAGTCCACGCCTTGGAGTAATAATCATAAATAACTGTCACGTTGTTTAGCGTTGAGCCGTTCACCGGAATCCCAAACCAAACCTCGTTTCGAAGTCGATTGTGGATCGCTACAGCGTTTTGTCGTGCGGCGTTGACGTTCATGTTCAAAAAGATCGGCTCGACAGGGGTTGATACAACCCTAGTACCGGCACCGTTGAATTCGACAACGCCCTTTCGATCCAAGAACAAAAGCACGTCCTCATAGACTGCAACGGCTCGGTTAGAAATACAGCCGTATTGATCTGAAATCTCGTTGATATCAAAAGTCTGAGGCGAATCGCCCGTGAGCCTATGAAATGAGCGCTCTTTGAAAATATACAAGCTTTGTTGATATGCCTTAAGGGCTGAAACCCTATCCCCGTCGTTTGTGCGGACTTCAAAGTTATTATTTTGCAGAATATTCTCAGGTTGGCCGGTCTCAGAGAATACAACCGAGCTTGCCGTCAAAGATGAGCCGGAGATATTTGTAAATCCGCCTTGGAAAAGACGGTTAGCGTAAATCTCAAAGAATTGCGGCGTAGCGGTCCAAAACACGGCCTCAGGCGCAATAAGTGCTGAAAGCGGGAGCCCCGTATCCACAAAAGTTGCCGACCCTGCCGGAACCGATCCAATTTGGAAATAATCTGCCCCTGATGGGCTTGTTCGATACAAGAGAATGGATGTGATCCCAAAGCCTGTCGGAGTCGTGAACCCGCTTAGTGCGATGTGAGCCCCAGTGGTTGAATTTGTCGCTCCAAACAAAACAGGCGAGCGAAACCCATATTGGGTTAGATACCCAACACCATATGAGAAGATCCCTGAAAATCCCGGAGTCGTGGCCCCTAAAGTGCCTGACAAAAGTGTGGGTGTACCGGCTGGGCACGAAAAGTTAGTCGATATCGTCCCATCCCACTTGAAAGTGTTTGATCCATTAGTGGCAAACATCAAATCGGTAAAAGTTACAAAATCAAAGATAGCGCCCGATGCAAGGCCCGATCTAAAAGGAGTCGGGACCGTGCCAGCTAAAAAGTACGCATTCGTATTGGCTGTAAAAATGATCTGAGAAAACCCTGAGAGTCGCTCAAATTCATAAAGCCCCGTGACGCGTCCCGTGACTGTAGCTCCGGTGTAAAAAGTGGAGCCTGGTGCTTTTGTCCAAGCTCCGGGAGTTGTGAAATCAAAATTCTCCAAAACTAGAGCTTCACGCTCGCCTGTCATGTAGCGGCTGACCTTTTGGTTTATGCCGCCAAAGTTCTGAAAAGAATCCTGCTTAAATTTCTCCATTAGAACAAGATCCCATACGACTCATAAAGATCGGTTTCATTAACACTTCTAGGTCTGTCCTCACCACGAGCTTGAGCATCGCGTTTTAACATGTCTTCATAGAATTGTTTCTTGTTCAAAAGCTTAGAGGCATCTCGGTCGTCTTTGATGAGCCCATCTTCAGCAGCCAAGATCGCAATTAACTCGTGATAAGTCTCAGGCACATCGGGCACTGAAACTTCCGTCAGCATATCCCCTACAAGATAAGAATAAAAAAGCCGCATTGTCTGAGGCGTTTGAGGAGGCGGAGCCAGCACTAACCGATTCTTTTTAAAGTAATAGTTAGTCGGCTGAGCGGGCGAGTACGTCAAAAGATCCATTTGGTTTAATGTGATCTGAGGCAAAGGGAACCTAGTCTCAGTGCGTGTCCCTGGATTTAAAACAATCTCTAGCCTGTGAAGCTTCAAGAAATCCAACGGTAGCGCATAAGAGCACGAGCTTGGATCAGTCATCGTCGAGACGCATTTCACATAGAAATTTTGCCCCGCTTGCAAAAGCATCTTTTGGACGGTGCGCTGCGCGTTATTTAAAAACACCGTCACTTGAGGCTTTGTGAAATAGCCAAACTTTAAATCATCCAAAAGGCTCGCAGTTAGATTCTGCAATTCGCCCAAATTCATAGACACCCCTCACAATCCACCCAAGTGGGCGGCGTGTTCCCCTCGTTTACAGGACAGCATGGTGCCCAAATGCCATCCTCAGGCCACAAAAACCCAAATGTGTTTAGTCCCAGGCCCTCAACAGCATCGTTTGCCGTCAGGCCCCAATCTATCACTGCCTCCGGGGCAATGATCGCTTCAACTGGATTTGCCATAAGGACATTGTAACTTTAATCAAACCAATTTTCACCGATGAGCAAAAAAACCAAAGCTACAACAATAGTAACAAATCCTGACCACATGTAGAATTCAGCCGTCACAAATCAAATTCCTTTATCCATTGTTTTGCTACAGACTCCCATGAAAACTCGTGCGGGTTAATGGGTGCAGGCACAGGATTGTTTAATTGTTCGAGGACTGCTTTAGCGTAAAGCTCCTCGTTTCCTCGAGGGTGCTCATCTAGCATAATGTTCTGCTTAAATTGCCCCATCGTATAGGGCAGCGCTCCAATCGAGCGACCTACACCCCGACAACCGGTTAGAGCTGCTTCAAGGGCTGTGATGCAGGATGTCTCGATAAAATCGGCTGGATAGAGCCACACAGCGGACTTTTGGAACCATTCGGTCAATTCCTTTTGAGTTACGTTTCCATGAAAGTGCACCCAATCGCGCTCCTTGATCATCCCCTCAAGCCGGTCAGCCTCTTTGGCCATTCCAAACTTTCGCATGTTCTCAAAGCCATAGAAGCAATGAAACTGAATCGCGGGGTTAGTTTTACGAGCAATCTCCAAGATATTGATGCAGTGCTCTAGGCCTCGGTCCGGTGAACTAGAGAAAATTACCGTGTTTAAATCTTTTTTAAATTGCTGAAGCTCAAAACGAGTTGGATCAATCCCGTTTCTTGTCAAAAACATCTTAGATGGGTCAACTCCCTGCATGGCAGAGGCATAATCCCTGTGGAAGGGGCTTAGAACCGCGATCTTTGCATCAATCTTGTCGATCCCAGGGGTAATGAGGTCATGGCACCAAACGACTTGATTGGAGCCCTTTTTGACCGTGTGACGCCAAGAGATATGAAGTTTAGGGTCGTTTTCATAGAAGTAGTTCACAACCTCACCGTTAGAAATGTATTCCACATTCCCAAACGTCTTTGGTGCGGTGCGGTAGTTGAACACTTTGACCTTTCGGTTGGTCAAACGGGCCAAATGATGCGCTAGGTGAACGGCGGCTGTTTCGCTTCCACCGATTCCGCGCTCTTTTAAAACCTGCTCATCCCATTCATAAAGATTTGTCCCTGGGTGGCACGAAATCACAATGTCATCTGTTTTTTTGACGTTTAAAACAGCCGTGGGCTTATTCTTCTTTAACTCGTCTTCTGTAACCTTAACCAAATCCCAGGCTTCTTTTGTCTGAGAATAGTTTGCTGCCTTGTTGAAATGGTGAAGCGCCTTCTCATATTGCCCCATTTGAGCGTAAATCCTGCCCAATTGAGAATGGGGATAGTCCGTGTAACACGTTTTAGCTGAGAAGATCGCTCCACCCCAGCCTGGTTTTGAGGCATCGTGATATGCGCACTCACTTGCGGCCATATACATGGGAATGGCCTTTTGAGCGGCGTTCATCTTCACATAAGCATCCCCAATTAGAACAAAAAATTCAGCCCTTTCCGGTGCAAGCTGTAACCCTTGGTGGGCTAGTTGAATGGCCTTTTCAAATTGTGACAGCCCCAAAAGTCCAAAAGCTGCGTATTGGATACCTAAAGTTCTATCGTGAATCTCCATTTGAGGATCTGCTACAGCTTCAACTAAGACCTTAACTGCGTCGAAGATCTGGCCTGCCTCAAAGAGTTCCTTGCCATGGTAATACTTAAGCCTTGGGGTCATCTTGTCTTTATTGCGCTCAAATAGTGCAAGATTCCGGCTTCGATCCTGGGCTAGATCACTTTCTGATCTTCGATGCGCCACAGTCCAAGTCCCAATATGATTCATCTTAGGCGGTGGGGTCACAAATGCGGGGTTAATTCCCTCGTGTACAAAGTCACGCCATTTAAACCCAAGACCCCAACGAACAGCCCGTTCCCTGATAAACGAAACAATTGGGTTTTTATTCTTATCAAACCCGTAGTGGTAAACCGCAAACCAATAGTCGCTTAAACCCATGGCGGTATCGCGCCATTTGATAAAAGCCTCACGGTTTTGGAGAGCGTCGTCGGCATCAAGCCACATCTTGAATTCACAGGTTCCGGGTTCAAAGGATGCGTTTCTGGCCGCTGAGAAATCATCGCACCACTTAAAATGATGCAAATGAACCGGCGTATTAGCGGGGTTTTTCCTATCACCCCACGATTGTAAAAGCTCAATTGTGCCGTCCACTGATCCTGTATCGGTTACATGAATCTCATCAAAGCAATCTTTGACTGATTCAAACAGCGGCGGAAGGTTATGTTTCTCGTTTTTAACAATAAGATGCAGTGAAATAGTCGGACGTTTCATAGTAGTGCCCCCTTATCCAGAGGGCACTCTAAATTCACACGATTTTCAAATCAAGTTTTCGTGGCAGCGGTCGCGTTATTCGACAATTGCTTGGTGCGAATCACGTTTGTTCCGCCTCGATCATAGATCAACCAAGTGCCAGTGGACTTCTCAAAGGTCGCATTGCCTTCCCAAAACTCCAAAGATCGCTTCAAGAATCCAATAACCGTTGTGGGATCAACCGATGTTGAACCAATCGAGTCGTTGTTGTTCACAATTCCACCGACCCGCTCATCAACTGCTTGGATGGGGTCAAGAACAACCCTTGTATATCGACTTGAGCTAGGAGCCCCTGCACCCCAATCGACTTGACCAAAAACAGCTAAAGTTGCGCCATATGTGAAGCGGTAAACCCCACTTGCAGCCGGTGATTCAGTGATCCCAGGAGGAATAACTGTCGCGCCATTCTCATTCACAAAAAGAGTGAAAGTTGGCGCTAGGCCTGCAAATGTATTCAAAGGATTTGAGGAATCAGCCGGGCTAATCCAATAAGTTTTCATTTTATAGCTCCACCGCAATCATTACGACGTTGGTTGTGTATGTCGCGTTAATCAAATCTACGTCTGCGTAGTAGGTGTTTCGACCTGGAATTGGTCGCCAATCAAAGCAAACATGAGGATTTGCGTTAAAAATATCAAAGTTGGCGCCCGCAGCCCTCAACGCAGTCTCAGTCCGAGCGACCAATATCGGGTTAGCGGCATTGCGCCGAACTAGGAAAGAATATCCAGCCAAAACACCGGATCCGGCTGCTGTTCCAATTGCAATCGGAGGACCGGAAATAGTGCTTTGAAAAACAAACATAATCGGGGCACCAGAACAATCAATCGTGAGTTCCATTACTCGAGCTTGAACCCCTGGGCCAATTGCTACTCCGTTAATCCACGCGTTTGATACGGCTGAACCTCGGAATTCATCCGCTAAAGCTGAACCGTAGTTAGCAATTTGCCGACCGGCTACATATAGACCGTTCAAATCCGCAGGTATCTTTCGTGGCTTTAAAGCTTGTCTTGGAATGGACCTTTCTTTTAATCGCTTCCCGTCAATGATCCCGTTTCTAAAATCAACAGACGAAAATGGAGTTCGAAGAGTTTCAATAGGTTTAAAGCTATTGATGATTTCAGCGCCTTGGATCTGTAAAAGCGATGTTCCAGCCTGAACTGTCAATTGCAACGAGTTGGGACCAAAGCTTGGGAGTTGAACGATTTGGTTAAACGGAACTCCAAAAGATGCACCATTGACCGTTGCAATGTAACTTGTGCCAGCATTTTGAATTCCATTGAGAAGAATTCTGTCTCCAAAAAAGTCTAACCTTGCAGAAGCGGGGGCTGCGTTGTTTCGATACTGAAGCCCTGAAAATGTCGTGGCACCTGATGAAACATCTGGGAACCAAGAGCCATCATAAACAAATTCATCGGGCAAAATCTTTTCGACCAATCCACGAGAGGGAGCCCATGACAGCGTTGCCCCATTGGTTTGAACTGCTGTTTGAGTTTGCTCTAAGCGAGCCAGTTCGCCACCGACCATCGTTGGTCCGCGATGCCGATACAATTTAATGCGAGTTAGACCAAACTTTTCAGTGCTAGATAGTGTCGCGCCTGTTTGCCATGCGATCGACAGCCCATGTTGACCAATCCCAGCGTTTGCTAAAACTGGGAAGCTGAAATATCCACCCGTGACACCAGGTACAATGGTCCCGGTAAAGGTATTTAAGCCATCAATTCCAAATTGATATCCTAAAGTATTGCCAGTGCCGGCTGAGTAGAATTCAACTTCAGCCGCTTCAAAATCACCAATTAGAGCAAGCGAAACGCCGCCCACAAATCTTTGCACCCACATCATTGGAGTTGGGTTAAACCCAGCCGTTTGAAAGTTAGATTGAATTATCCCAGTGTTTGAAGTTGTAAACACCAACTCGTTTGTTGGATCTTTAAACCCAATAACGCGGTTACCCACGTTCTCTGAATGAACAAAAATAGTCGTCGAAGTGCCCAAACCACCGCCACCTGAGGTCGAGGTTGTTTGATACATGTAGTTTTTAGGCTCCCAAATGCCCGCTAGTTCGAAGCGATTGGGATCAATGGCAAACGATGGCCCTGAGACAAAAGCCTGCGTTATGGTGGCTCCTGAGAGCGTAAACGGAAGTGTCGTTCCAAGAGTCAAAACATCACTAGATTGGTTTAAAACAAAGCTTTGAAGAATCGTTGAGCCTTGTTGAATCATCACACCCGATCCAAGTGGGAAACTTCCACCAAGACCCGTCCCAACGCTCACTAGGTTAGTACCTGTCGAACCCGATGCAGCAGCTGAAATAACCGGAACTTGATAAGTCGAAACGGCATAAGAGCCGCCCGTGATTTTGCGGAAGTTATGCACCGCACCCAAGTGAACAAGTGTGGAGCTTAGCGTCGCAGGCACCGGAAGTGCTGCCGCAACAATGGACTCGACCTTGTTTTTGTTCACATAGGTTCGGCCTGGACCCGCTTCGATATTGTTTGAAGCGTTCTCAGAATAAACAAA
>NZ_JADBUP010000056.1:0-2644 GCF_020245605.1 Microcystis sp. M061S2
CTCTTATTCTGTTTTTTATCTATTAAGGACAGATTTTAAACAGTATCACAAAAAAACTCTTTTATTACGCTGGCAACACTATCTCATTGTGGCGATCGCTGTCTCGTGAGAGTATTGGCAAAAATAAATAACCCTTTATTGCATCACGAAAGACTTTTGCAAGAGGTCTATTTTGTCGCTGACCAAAAGGATGGTCTCTGGGAATCCTTTGACGAACAGGGCAATCTTTGGTGGAAAGGGTCTTTCTCTCAAGACCAGAAGCACGGCTTGTGGGAAGCTTGGTCAAACGGCATTCTGGTTGAAACGGATCATTTTTCCCAAGGCATTCAGGAGGGGGAGTGGCGCAGTTTCCACAGCAACGGGAAAGTTCACTTTCAGGGACAATTTCATCAAGGTAATAAAGTTGGCATTTGGAAAGAATACGATACAGCAGGGAGAGAACTGGCATCCATCAACTTTGGAGTGTCTAATCAACCAGTTCAGCCTCCACCGACTGACGAATTACACCTAGCCAAACAGGAGTTGCGAAAGCGACTCAATCCCACTTTCCAAATAGACAGTGCTGGACCGTTTTTAATTGCCAGTGAAGCCCCGAAATTCATGACAGATAGGGTGAAAACTTATACAGTCCTCTGGCTTCACCAGCAGATGCTACGAGACTTTACCCGAAAAGCTTCCTCCACTGGTAGCAAGACAATCTATCTTTTCCAGACTCCTGAATCTTACTATAACTATACCTTGCAGTGGTACGGTTACGTCCCCTTAAACGCTGCTGGCTTTGCCACAAACGATGCTTTAATGGTCAATTTGGCTACGGGAACGGGAACTTTAGCGCATGAATTAGTCCACGCTTACTTACACGCAGATTTACCTTCGATTCCCCCGTGGATTGATGAGGGATTGGCTTCTTTATTCGAGCAAAGTGTGGGTGTCAACGATGAAATTCGAGGGTTACTCAATTGGCGGCTGCCTCTACTGAAGGAGGCTATCCGAGAGAAACAGCTTGTTCCGCTCACTGAGTTAACTCGGCTTGACAGAAACGCCTTCAGTGGGGATGGCATTGAACTCCACTATGCTGAGGCTCGATATTTGTGCTACTACCTTCAAGAATTAGGGCTTTTGCGTCAATTTTATCGCACCTATCGAGACAACTATCAAACCGATCCTCTTGGTATTGATACCTTGCTGCAAGTTCTGAACAAAGACAATCTTAAGGATTTAGAAGCAGGCTGGGTTGGTTTCATCAATACATTAGTAACCCACATTCCGCACCCTCAACTGTCACATAAGCTGTCCCCCTCCAGAGACTTGAGTAAAAATACTTAGCTGGTGAAGGTTTTCTCGGTGGCCGCTAGGGCGGTCTTGAGACCCCTAATTATGAAAAAATAGGAATTGTTGGAAAACTTAGGCAGTGGGCTGTTCGACCATGGATCAATCAACAGAAATTGAAGTCAAAAATCTAGACCATCTGGGATTAGTAGCCGGAATTATCGATGAAATAGGAATCGTTGAAATTATCAACGAACAAGTCTCAATTGAGCGAGGAGAAATTGTCACAGCGGGGCAAGTCGTGAAAGCAATTATCCTGAATGGATTGGGATTTGTCTCCGGGTCCTTGTATTTATTTCCTCAATTTTTTGAAGATAAAGCAACCGAACATTTGCTGGGAGAGGGCATCGAACCCAAACAATTGAATGATGATAAAATTGGTCGAGTAATGGACAAACTTTATCAACTGAATGTTTCGGTCATTTTCCTACTGATTAGTTTAGCAGCCGTGAAAAAATTTGGTGTAGCGACCGAGAATTGCCATTTAGAGGCGACTTCTCTATCAGTGGAAGGAGAATATATAGCGTTTCCTAAGCTAGTGAGGTACACCTGTTTTTCTTCCCCTTTGCCTTTTGCCTCTTGCATGAGTGCCTAAAACCCATAACTTTTGTACCTCAGCAGACTGAAAAACGCTATAACAAGGAATACCCAACAGTAGAAATCCTGAAATCAGGAGCAGTGGGAGAAGAAATTGAAACCAGACAACAGCCAATAAAAATTACCTACGGATACTCCCGCGACCGACGACCTGACTTGAAACAATTTATGATTGACTTAATCGTAAGTGGGGATGGAGATGTACCTTTATTCCTGAAAGTAGGTGACGGAAATGAAGCGGACAAAGCGGTTTTTGGTCAAATCGCCCGAGAATTTCAAAAACAAGTTGACTTTGACAGTTTAATAGTCGGCGATAGCGCCCTGGGGTTTAAAAAGACTAATGAGAGAAATGCGTTGGTTATCTCGAGTCCCCTTCAGCATTAAAGAGGCTCAAGAGTTAGTCGATAGCATCTCAGAAAAAGAGTTAACCGATTCAGAAATACCAGGTTATTCCTGGCGGGAAACAAGCTCTAACTATGGGGGGATAAAACAAAGATGGTTGCTAGTTGAAAGTCAAGCTAGAAAAGAGGCGTTGTCAGATCAGAATATGAAAGATACAATGCAATCCTTGCTATCAAAGTATAGTCATTTCAAATAAGCCTGATACAAGTAAAAAATAGGGTAAAATAAGGAGAAACAAGCAACCCATACAGAAAAATGTCCTATAGCCTAGACTTGAGAAAAAAAGTAATTGATTATGTAGAGAATGGAGGAAGCA
>NZ_JADBUP010000057.1:0-55452 GCF_020245605.1 Microcystis sp. M061S2
AATAACAGGAGATTCTTCCACTATTGGGCTTTCTGGCTCAATAACAGGAGTTTCTTCCACTATTGGGCTTTCTGGCTCAATAACAGGAGTTTCTTCCACTATTGGGCTTTCTGGCTCAATAACGGGGGTCTCTTCCACTATAGGGGTTTCTGGCTCAATAACAGGAGTTTCTTCCACTATTGGGCTTTCTGGCTCAATAACGGGAGTTTCTTCCTCTAGACTGGGAATGGTTTTATAGTTGGGATCAACAATGCTACGGGCAATTGTAGGGGATAAATCGCCACGGACTAATTGACTGAGGCCGTCTTGGTAAGAGGGATCAAAGCTAATCACGCGCACGCTGGTATTAAACTCGTTTTCGACTTTATTTCCCTTACCATCGATGAATTCTAGTTGTACCCAGTTATTGCCCTTGGCAAAACCCTTGAGATAGATTGGTTCCCAAGTATCAAGCAGAAAACTTTCACCGTTGACAGTGACACGAATGCGCCAATCTTGAAGATTATTATCCCCGTTGGCAGTATTGGACAGACGTAGAGGAGCATTACTCAGATAAAAATCGAGCAGGATCGGTTCTGCACCGTAGATTCCTTGCGGACTACTGTAGGTTAACAGGGGTAAGTTATGATCAGGGGCATTTTTGCCTGTTTTTGTCAGAATATGAAAGGTTGTTTCAGCAAATGCCCCATCATTTTTAAAACTTTCCTGCCAAGGACGCAGGGCCAAGACGCGCAGGGTATGAGTACCGGGGGCAAGATTTTCTAGGATAATCGGTTGCTTGAGGTCGTAAATGGCTGCTGCTGGTTCATTATCGACAATTAGGCTCAAGTGGGGTCCTAATTTCAGGGTATCGTCTTGGAAAATTGGTAGATCCGACACTTGTAGCTTAACTGTCACCTGAGGGTCATCGAAAACTTGTTCGGCCAGAGGACTGAGAATCGTTACTTGGGGAGCGTAACGCTCTAAACTGGGGCGCAGTTCCTGAATTAGGACCGGGGGGGCAACCTCAGAAATGCGGCCTTGGACGACGGGAAGATTAGAGGTTTCCGAAGTGGGGAGATTGGTAGCCGTCAAGCGATCGCCACAGGCGGTTAACAGGGTGGTCAGTAAACCGATCACAAGACATATATGAAGGGTTTTGACTGGGATTAATTTATGTAGTAGGGATAGCACGTTCCTCCTAGAGCCAAGGCCAAAATCTATACAAACCATTGATTTTTGCTAGAGTCATTGAATGCTCTGGTGTCAGCAAAAGCGCGAGAAGATGAGGTCATGGCCTCAATTTTACAGAATTGTTTGATTGTTTTTTGAGAATCTATCTATTGAATTTTCTATATGGTCTGGTGAGGGAGAAAAGGGGGAAATTGGCTTCCGCAGCGACAATTAATAAACTTTTGTAAAGAAAAATTACCAGTCAGACCCTGACTAAGACCGTCCATAGCAGAAAACGTCTCTCCTATCAAGGATTAAGAGAATTTTAATTATTGTTAAGCATAACGAACAGACAAGAGAACAAAGACTTATCATCTACTATTGATGCTTTCGACTGGAATCTCACCCAAGAGGAAAGTCAAGCGACATTAACAAAAGGTGGGTCAGATTTCAACTTGCCTTTTTTAGGTTAAAAAATCTATCCTCAAATAAAACGCTAAGTCTATTGTCGAGAGAGGAGAATCCTCATGGCACTCCCCCCCAAAGAGGCGGTAGCTAAAGTGATTGTAGATAAAGACCCAGTACCTACTTCCTTTGAGAAGTGGGGTCAACCGGGGCATTTTGATCGCACTTTAGCCAAAGGACCCAAAACCACTACCTGGATTTGGAACCTACACGCCAACGTCCACGATTTTGATAGTCAAACCAGCGATCTCGAAGATATTTCTCGGAAAATCTTCAGCGCCCACTTCGGACATCTCGCCGTTGTCTTCGTTTGGCTGAGTGGAATGTACTTCCACGGCGCGAAATTTTCTAACTATGAAGCTTGGTTAACCAACCCGCTCGCCATCAAACCCAGCGCCCAAGTGGTCTGGCCGATCGTCGGTCAAGGCATCCTCAACGGCGATGTGGGCGGTGGTTTCCACGGTATTCAGATCACCTCTGGTCTGTTCTACCTCTGGCGCGCCTCCGGGTTCACCAACAGCTATCAGCTATACTGCACCGCTATCGGTGGTTTAGTTATGGCGGGCCTGATGCTGTTTGCCGGTTGGTTCCATTACCACAAAAGCGCACCGAAACTGGAATGGTTCCAAAACGTGGAATCGATGATGAACCACCACTTGGCGGGTTTACTCGGCTTAGGTTCCCTAGGTTGGGCCGGTCATCAGATTCACGTTTCTTTACCGGTGAACAAACTCCTCGATGCTGGAGTCGCTCCCCAAGACATCCCCTTGCCCCACGAGTTCATCCTCGAACCGAGCAAGATGGCGGAGTTATATCCCAGTTTCGCCCAGGGTTTGACCCCCTTCTTTACCCTTAACTGGGGTGCTTACTCGGATTTCCTCACCTTCAAAGGTGGCTTGAACCCCGTCACCGGTGGTCTCTGGCTTTCCGATACCGCTCACCATCACTTGGCGATCGCTGTATTATTCATCATTGCTGGTCATATGTACCGTACCAACTGGGGTATCGGTCACAGCATGAAGGAAATCCTCGAAAACCACAAAGGTCCCTTCACCGGTCAAGGTCACAAAGGACTGTACGAAATCCTGACCACCTCTTGGCACGCCCAGTTAGCGATTAACCTTGCTCTCTTAGGTTCGCTAACCATCATCGTGGCCCACCATATGTACGCCATGCCGCCCTATCCCTATCAGGCGACTGACTACGCCACCCAACTATCCTTGTTTACTCACCACACTTGGATCGGTGGCTTCTTAATCGTCGGTGCGGGAGCGCACGGAGCGATCTTCATGGTACGGGACTACGATCCGGCCAAAAACGTGGATAACCTGCTCGATCGGATGATCCGTCATCGCGATGCAATTATCTCCCACCTGAACTGGGTATGTATTTTCCTCGGCTTCCATAGCTTCGGTTTATACATTCACAACGACACCATGCGGGCTTTTGGTCGTCCCCAAGATATGTTCTCGGATACGGGAATTCAACTACAACCCATCTTTGCCCAATGGGTACAAAGTCTCCACACCCTAGCCCCCGGCAACACCGCTCCTAACGCTCTCACTACCGCTAGTTATGCTTTCGGTGGCGACGTAGTAGCAGTGGGTGGCAAAGTGGCCATGATGCCGATCACTCTCGGTACTGCCGATTTCCTCGTGCATCACATCCACGCCTTCACCATCCATGTCACCGTGTTGATTCTCCTCAAAGGGGTTCTCTACGCTCGCGGTTCTCGTCTGATTCCCGATAAAGCGAATCTCGGTTTCCGTTTCCCCTGCGATGGTCCCGGTCGCGGCGGTACCTGCCAAGTTTCGGGTTGGGATCACGTCTTCCTCGGCCTGTTCTGGATGTACAACTCCATCTCGGTCGTAATCTTCCACTTTAGCTGGAAAATGCAGTCCGATGTCTGGGGAACCGTCGCCCCCGATGGCACTGTCACCCACGTTACCCTCGGTAACTTCGCTCAAAGTGCCATCACCATCAACGGTTGGTTACGCGATTTCCTCTGGGCGCAAGCAGCTCAAGTGATTAACTCCTATGGCTCTGCCCTGTCTGCCTACGGAATCATGTTCCTAGCCGGTCACTTCGTCTTCGCGTTTAGCTTGATGTTCCTGTTCAGTGGTCGCGGCTACTGGCAAGAATTAATCGAGTCGATCGTCTGGGCGCACAACAAGTTAAGAGTTGCCCCCGCTATCCAACCTCGCGCCCTGAGCATCATTCAAGGTCGTGCCGTTGGTGTGGCTCACTACCTCTTAGGCGGTATTGTCACCACTTGGGCATTCTTCTTGGCCAGAAGTCTCTCGATTGGCTAAACTTGCCTATAAGGGCTTGCCAGTCCCCCGTAGATTGGCAAGCCTAGGCTGAACCAGCGTCGATTGACCGATACCACTGTAAGCGTTTCCTATTACAGTGGGTGAATTTAAAAAAGGAAATAACCAGCACTCGTGTAAGAGCCTCAGTTATTTAGAGAGGAGAATTTCCTAAACAGCTATGGCAACTAAATTCCCTAAATTTAGCCAAGATCTAGCCCAAGATCCGACTACCCGTCGGATTTGGTACGGGATCGCCACAGCCCACGATTTTGAAAGTCATGATGGCATGACGGAAGAGAATCTCTACCAAAAGATTTTCGCGTCCCACTTCGGCCACATTGCAATCATTTTCCTGTGGACTTCCGGTACGATATTCCACGTCGCTTGGCAAGGTAACTTCGAGCAGTGGATCAAAGATCCCTTAAACATCCGTCCCATCGCCCACGCGATTTGGGATCCCCAGTTCGGTAAAGGCGCGGTAGATGCCTTCACCCAAGCTGGCGCTTCTAACCCTGTTAACATCGCCTATTCCGGGGTTTACCACTGGTTCTACACCATCGGTATGACCTCCAACCAAGACCTATACCAAGGTGCGGTGTTCCTGCTGATTCTCTCGGCGATTTTCCTCTTTGCTGGCTGGTTACACTTACAACCTAAGTTCCGTCCTAGCCTCGCTTGGTTCAAAAACGCTGAATCTCGCCTGAACCACCACCTCGCCGCTCTGTTCGGTGTTAGCTCTCTGGCTTGGACCGGACACCTCGTTCACGTTGCTATCCCCGAATCCCGCGGTCAGCACGTTGGTTGGGACAACTTCCTCTCTACTCCTCCCCACCCGGCGGGTTTACTACCCTTCTTCACCGGTGACTGGGGTGTGTATGCAGAAAACCCCGACACTGCTAACCACATTTTCGGTACTGCCCAAGGCACAGGAACTGCGATTCTCACCTTCTTAGGTGGTTTCCATCCCCAAACCGAGTCCCTCTGGTTAACCGATATAGCTCACCACCACTTGGCGATCGCTGTGATCTTCATTGTGGCTGGTCATATGTACCGCACCAACTGGGGCATCGGTCACAGCATTAAGGACATCCTCAATGCCCACAAACCCCCCAGTGGTAAGTTAGGAGCCGGTCACAAAAATCTTTATGACACGGTTAACAACTCTCTCCACTTCCAACTCGGTTTGGCCCTGGCTTCTTTAGGCGTGATCACCTCTCTGGTGGCGCAGCATATGTACGCGCTACCCTCTTATGCCTTTATCGCTAAGGACTACACCACCCAAGCGGCTCTTTATACCCACCACCAATACATCGCTGGTTTCCTAGCGGTGGGTGCTTTCGCCCACGGTGCTATCTTCTTCGTGCGTGACTATGATCCCGAAGCGAACAAAGATAACGTGCTGGCGCGGATGCTGGAGCATAAAGAAGCGATCATCTCTCACCTAAGCTGGGTTTCCCTTTTCTTAGGTTTCCACACCCTCGGCCTCTACGTTCATAACGATGTCGTCGTCGCTTTCGGTACTCCCGAAAAACAAATCCTGATCGAACCTGTGTTCGCTCAATTCGTGCAAGCAGCTTCGGGTAAAACCCTGTACGGCATGAACGTACTGTTGTCTAACCCCGATAGCATCGCTTACACCGCCTATCCCAACTACGGTGATGTTTGGTTACCCGGTTGGCTAGACGCGATCAATAGCGGCACTAACTCCTTATTCTTAACCATCGGTCCTGGCGACTTCCTCGTTCACCATGCGATCGCTCTTGGTTTACACACCACCGTTCTAATCCTGGTTAAAGGTGCTTTAGACGCTCGTGGTTCCAAATTAATGCCCGATAAAAAAGACTTCGGGTATTCCTTCCCTTGCGACGGTCCCGGCCGTGGCGGTACTTGCGACATCTCTGCTTGGGATTCCTTCTATCTAGCCATGTTCTGGATGTTGAACACCCTGGGTTGGTTAACCTTCTACTGGCACTGGAAACACCTCGGTGTCTGGTCGGGTAACGTGGCTCAGTTTAACGAAAACTCCACCTACCTGATGGGCTGGTTCCGCGATTACCTCTGGGCTAACTCGGCTCAGTTAATCAACGGTTACAACCCCTACGGTGTTAATAACCTTTCTGTCTGGGCCTGGATGTTCCTCTTTGGACACCTCGTTTGGGCAACCGGTTTCATGTTCCTGATCTCTTGGCGTGGTTACTGGCAAGAGTTGATCGAAACTATCGTTTGGGCCCACGAACGTACTCCTCTGGCGAACCTCGTTCGTTGGAAAGACAAACCCGTGGCTCTCTCGATCGTTCAGGCTCGTTTGGTTGGTTTAGCTCACTTCACCGTTGGCTATATCTTCACCTACGCCGCCTTCTTGATCGCCTCCACTGCTGGCAAGTTCGGCTAAACCTTGAATTAGGTGACTAAAAAACCCCCCGCCCATTGGTGGGGGGTTTTGTTGATGATTGATCATAAAAACACGGCTCAATCCCAAAAATCTATGCAGGTGGAAGAATTAAAACAACTTTATGATCAGGACTTTGTTTTGTGGATTGAGCGAACCACCGAACAAATTCGACGCGGGGAGATGAAAAATTTAGATTGGGAACATCTTTTAACGGAGATAGAAGATTTGGGGAGAGAACAAAGAAACCAAGTGGAAAGCTATCTAATTCAAACCGTTAAACATTTATTGATGTATCAGTATTGGCTGACTGAAAAAGGCAATTGTGGCTGGGGATGGGCCGATAAAATCGATAATTTTCGTCTAGAACTAGAAATTTTATTCCAGTCAAAAACCCTCTACAATTATGGGGCTTCTAGGTTAGATATAATTTATGATAAAGCCAAGCGATCGGTGATCAAAAAAACTGGTTTATCTGTTGATACGTTTCCGCAAGTTTGTCCTTATACCTTTGCGGAAATTATAGATTTTGATTTTTTGCCAGTTTAGAACACGAGAATTAAAGGCAAGAAAAAAAATTATCGTTATAATGAAGTTGTGGCTTATTCTTGAATCAGCTTATTCTGTCAGCGATAGAGTATTATGGGTCAAAAATCTTACGAAGTTTTCCAAGCAGTGGAAAATAAAGCTAACCTTCTAGCGGGTTATTGGGGTGACTTCAAAACGGAGATTATTCAGCATTTGCCTGAATCCTATCATGGTGAAATCCACGAACTTTCTAGTAACCTAGAGAAAGCTTTAGAAGTGTTAATCAATGAATTGCGCCATCCTACCCTGATTTTAGCGACGACTGGCACGACGAGCAGTGGTAAGAGTACCTTAGTGAATTTCCTCTGTGGTGCTGATATTGTGCCGATGGCACAGCGAGAAATGAGTGCAGGAACAGTTACCGTTGAGTATAGCGAAGAAAAGACTTTAATTATTGAAAAAACACCGGGGGCGTTGTGGGAATGCGGGAAATGGGAAAAGATTAGCGACGAAGATATTTATAGTCGCTTAAAACAGTTAATGAAGGCTTATATTAAAGCCAGAAAAAAACAACCTGATTTAGCTTATCCTCGCTCTATTATTTATTATCCTTTTAGACTGGTTAAAGATGAAAGTTTCTTAGAATTGCCTAAAGGGGTTAGAGTTAAATTATTAGATTTACCCGGGTTATCTTATGTAGGAGATGAGGGAAATCTTGGGATTATCAAACAATGTCGTGAAGCTTTATGTTTAGTAACATATAACAGCGCAGAAACAGATGCTTATAAAGTTGATAAACTGTTATCAGAAGTTGTTGATCAAGTTAAAGATTTAGGCGGCTCTCCTGCAAGAATGCTATTTATTTTAAATCGAATTGATATATTCAGATCAGATGATGATTGGCAAGAAAGTGAAAGTGAGTTTGTTGAAGAAACGACTGAAAACATTAAGGAAAAACTGATCGAGAATTTAAGAGAATATACAAAAGATATTGAAAATTTGAGAATTGTAAAACTGAGTACATGGCCAGCCTTATTAGCTTTACAAATTCAGGATAATAAGAAATTGCTTCAGGATCTGTTAGAGGAATTACCTACAAGAGAGGAAAATTGGTCAGAGCATGATCAAACCAGACTTGAGAAAGTATTAAAACCCTATGAGCAAGCCAGAGATAACTTTCAAGTTTTAATTAAGGAAATCATGAAGCGAGGAAACTTAAGTCTTGATCCTAAACAATGGACTATCTCTCAACAAGAACAAATTGCCAAAGAGTTATTCAAACAATCCTATGCAGAAGAATTTGAAAAGAAACTAAGCAAGCATATAGCAGAACATTTTCCTAAATTAGTTATTCCCCAAGCTATAGAAAAAATTAATGTAGCGGCAGGAAATAGTATTGCACAATGGGCAGTACAAACTACCACGGCAATTCTAAATAGTTCGGAAGAAAATTATCAACAGGAAATAGAAAAAATCTCATGGATTAAATCTTCCTTAGATCAATTTCTGCAAGTGAGTGATGCTAATTTACGAAAGCCTTTTGAAAAAATTAATCAAACCTGTAAGGAGTATATAAACCAACAAACAGAAGATGATCCCCTTTCTATATTAACAGAAGCTATTACCGATCTTCAATTTACTGAACCTTATAATGAAATTGAAGAAAAATTAGTCCCTCTCTATGATTGGAGAAATGCTCTGGGGAGAGGAGTTGACCAGATTTTAGAAGCAGTAGCAGAATCTTTAGAAAATGGCAGAGTTACCCTAGATCATCCTAATTTTAAAAAAGCTAATATTGTCAATGTTAACTTGCTAGAGGGTAATCTGAGAAGATTAATCCAACTGGGCTATAGTCATTATTTCGCCAAAAATGGACAAAATGTGGTGGCAAAAACTCAGGAAGAAAAAGAGAAGCTTAAGCAAACAAATGATGCACTTAACGAACTGTCTATTCATCTTAGTCTGATTATAGCGCAAGTGTTGGATAAAATTTCTACCCAAGAGATTCAGCGAATGTATGAAGCGGTAAATGAATTATTCATCTGTCATCTTGCTTATTTAGAAAAAGGTTCTAATGAACGCGCTCCTGATATTGTGATTAGATTTCCAGAATCAGAGTTAAACAAAGTTACAGATAATCTAAAATTTGATTTTGTTAAGTTTGACTCGGACTTTGAAATTAAAAAAGAAAAATATATTGAAGAATATAGAACTTGGAAACATTGGTTATGGATAATTCCCAAAAAGGAAAAACGCTTTAGCGATAATGCAAAAATTCCAAGTATAGGAGAAATTTTAGCCGACTGGAAAAAACAGTTACAAGAAGTTGAACCTGAGATGTTAAAGCAAGTAATAGAATGGCTATTAGCACAAATTGACGATTTAAAAAAAAGTGTAGATAAAACTCAAAATGATATTTTTGATCAGTATCGGGATAGACTAGAAAAGGCTAGACAGGAGATTACTTTTGATTATGAAAAACAGCAAAATGTGTGGCAACCTATGCAACAAAGAGCGAAAAGATTAGAGGAAGAATTTTCTCGACTAGGTAATTTTGAAAAGGAGGCTGATTCCAGTGGTAGTTGAATACTTTGAAACCAGATATAAGCAAATTTTTGAACAAGTTTTTCCTCACATTAAAAGACAGGAAGTAGGTACTTTAAGTTCTGTCATTTATTTGATTTTAGATACAAGCCAAGCCCAGGAACTTTGTCAAGAATATGGTGTTAAAAAAAATGCTTCTTTAGATGATGATTTAGATTTATCTGATGATATTATATATACAATTTCTATCAATAAACAAAAACCTGTTAAAGAATCCCCTATCCTTAAAACGGGGGGAGAAATTTTTAAAAATGTCTCCAGACCATTTCGCAAATCCCTAGATGATAATGAGGACAAAATGGAATTAATTGTACTCGCTGCTGTTATCTTAATCGGAATATATTCTACTCAAAAATTGTTAAGGAAGTCCCACGAACAAAACACACGTCCTCCTGTACCTCCTAGCCAACCTATTCCTACAGCGATTTGTCTAGCTGTTCCTGCATCAGCAGTTTATGACTTAATTGTAGGAATGCGGATAAATAGAGAGAAAATCATTCAACTAATTGAATCTGCTCCAGAATTTTTATGTATTAGAAAAGAGGAAGCTGATGAAAAAATTATAGAGACAATTGTTCAAGAAATTTCACCAGACAGTCAACTTAAATTTTATATTAGGATTGACATACCCAATGGACAAGATATCATTGGTGCAGAAACTAAATATGTTATTAAAAGGGATATACCTAAGAATACAGAGGGTGAAATTATCGATCTAGGTCGCTTGAAAGATGCGTCTGTTCTCAGAAAATTCAACCGTATTTAAGGAGTTAACTGAATGGATTGGAAATCTGCCTCATCCTACTATGAAACCCGTCTCAGTGATGTCTTAAATATCCAACATTTTGCCGTTGACTTAGCTAAACTTCCCCAAGCTGAAGTTCCTTCTCAATTAACAGAAATCCTCATGCAAGAGGCAATATCTGCTAACCGTCAACTCGAAAGACTGAGAAAAAGAGAATTTCGTATTGCTGTGGTTGGCTTAGAAAAGGCTGGAAAAAGTACCTTTATTAACGCATGGTTAGAATGTGATTTACTTCCTGCCAAAGGAGGAAGATGTACCTTTACCACCACTCAAATTTATTCCGTTAAAAGCGAATCTGAACAAAGATTAGAAGTGCAAACCCGCAGCGAAGAACAATTTATTCATCTCCTCAAAGAATTAGAAACCGTTGGCGCAAAAGAAGACTTAAACACCATTAGAGAAAACGAAATCACCCTACAACAAGTCAGACGAGAAGGTAATTTAGTTATTCCTTTTACTCGACTAGAAGACATCCGAGAAAAACTAAAAAAATACGTTGCCGATGAAAAATACGCCCATGCAGTCCTAGAAGCCCGACTTTATACCAATAAACTCGCTCAAGCAGAAGGAATCGTCTTTTATGATGTCCCTGGTTCAGATTCTGGGTTAGCCAAGCACGTTGATGAAGCCCAACAAATGTTATCCGACTGTGATGCAGTCATCGTGATTCAGCGTTTTCGCAGTATTAGAGAAGCCGAATTAGAAATTATTAAATTTACAGAACAAGGTGATAAGAATGTCACCATTGCTGATAAATTATTTGTCTTTTTAAGTCATATTGACTCTCTTGGTAGTCCAGAAGCCCTGAAAACTCATATTACAGAAGCCTCTCAGGATTGGTTAAAACGCGCTAATTTACCGGTTAATCGCATTGTTTCTGGTTCAGCAGGAGCTTATTTAATCTTAAATAATCTGGCGGAAGAACATACTCAATTAGAAATCGGAAAAGCCAGCAATATTCAAGATAAATTAAAAACTTTAACTGAAATTATAGATGATGAAATGTTAAAAACTCAAGCTACAGGAATCCCTGAAATTAAACAAAAAATCTTTAATTATATTAATACTGAGCGAGTGGCAATTCTCAAGAAACGCTGTGAAGCTTCCATAGATAAAATTCTCAGCACCTCAGAGGATATTCATCATCTTGTCAGTCAAAGATTTCCCGAAAATCCTGAAGAAGCACAACGCTTTGAAGAAGAGAGAAGAAGAATTGATTTTTCAGAATGGTGGCATAGAAAATGGGAACAGATAAAAGCTGATTTACAAAACTTTTATGAAACATCTGCCATTAACAAACCCTTAGAAAAAGTTAATAACGAATCTTCTAGTAGTATCGAAAAGTTTAAAGAACGCTACGGGCAACTTTTAGCCAGTGAAATGGCAAAATTAAGACAGGAAACTTTAAGAAAAAAAGAAATTATTTTTGACGCAAATTCTTTTCCAGACTTCGACAAAGTAAGAGCTAATTATGCTTGGCGGGATGACTTGTATGGGGATGTTAGAACATTTTTGGCTGCCCTTGCTCGACAATTAGCGGCAGAATTAAAAGATGAAGCCTTAAAATTAGTCGATTATATGTCCTCTTTATTATGGGGAAGTTCTCAAGTAAAAGAACGACTTATTGGTTATTCAGAACAGGAGTTTTTAACTCGCTTAGAAAATAGCTTATCAGTGTTATTTTTAAGATTTGCTCGTCCCGTTGCTGAAGCATTAATTCGCGGTCCTGTTAACAGTGATACCCGCAGCCAAATTGTCAAATCCTTAGGGGCTGATGTGGAACTGATTGATAACTATTATCAAGGAGATGAACCTGCTTTTAGAGTCTTAAAAAAATACGTTAAATATGGTTCTGATTTACTCTTTAATCCTAGTCTTCGTCAACAGGTGTTAGGTGTAACAGAAATTGCCAAAAACGTTATCGGAATGACAGTAGATACAGTTGGGGTTAATTGGATCGATTTGGCTGACCAATTAACCCCACCCAGAGAGGTTGTTACCTTTGAAGTAACTAATGATATTAACGCTTTTGAAGAATATCTACGCCATGGTATTTTTGAAGCTGCAGGATTTGAGTCCTACTGTATTCAAGAATTAAGAGGATTAGTGGATATTTTTCGAGAAAAAGAAGGAACATGGGCAGGTGTCGCTCAAAACGAATGGTATAAAGAGAATCCTCAGCTTGTAGCAGAATTACCCGCTAATTTGCAATCTCAAGAATTTAATTTAGAAGTTAGTGAACGACTGAGACAATTAGCAATTGCCTTGAAAAGAAATAGTTCCTCTCAGTAGCGTTAGCTATAGCAAAGCACCGCTATTATTGCGACGATGGCGGTGAATTACGGTGATTTGGGGATGTGGATTAAGCTTCGCTAGTCTCTAATTAGGGTTTGCGGCAAAAAGTTTGTTGGTGGGGTTAGGAGTCGGTCGTCAGTAGCCGGTCGTCGGGAGGGGAAGTCAGAATAACAGAATGACCTCGCGTGCCTGGAAATGGAACCCTTCCTAATCGAAGAGCGAAAGTGCAAGGGTTTTGAGTCCCCATTGCCATTTCTCAACGTTTGTTTTTTGCAATTTTTTGGCGAAAAAAAGCGCAAAACCCTTTTTAGGTTGATTCATGTCAACCTACAAAGCACGACGTTTTGAAAAATTTTCAGATATTTATTCCGAGAAATCGACTAAAAACGTTGCCAGATAAGGATTTGAGAGAATGAAACGAACCTAGTGTTCATTCCATTCCATGAGATTGTCGGCCATGCTTAAGAATTAAGACGATCACCTTCTTGTCGATGAGAAGCATGGCATAACTTAGCCGTTAGCTGGACTAAAAAGCTATCGCGCTCGAGTTCTGCGTATTTCCTGTTCCGAAGTTCTTAATGAGAGTAGATGAACTCGGAAACTTGAAGGTATAACTGCTTACATAGTATTCTTAGGTAGAAGAATAATGCCAAATAATTTTTCGACGCAAAAAAATTAAATTCAGGAAAGATGACTGCTCAATCTCTGTGGAAACCCCAAAAAGTTCACGTAAACCTACTAAGCCGCGTATCTGTGCTTCCCACATCATTAACTTGGTTTCAGACAAACTTTACTGGAATTTGGTTTGGCTGTTTCGAGTCTGACCATGAAATCCAGGATCATCCAGTAACAATGCTGACTCGATTCTATCCGGGTGGTTTTTTTCCGCTGCACGGACATCCCGGTGGTGAAGAGATTTTGGTGCTTGAAGGCAATTTTGCAGATGAAACAGGGGTGCATCCACCGGGTACTTATATGCTTAACCCCGAAGGCTTTATCCATCGCCCCTATAGTGAGGAAGGATGCCTGACTTTTGTTAAATTGCGGCAACATGGTGGTAAAACTCGCCAACAAGTGAGAACCAACATTTTTAATGGCTCCTGGCAAGCAGGTATAGTGCCTGAAATTAAGGTTCAACACCTCTATGAGCAAGCAGATTTCTCAGAAAAAGTCTGGATTGAGCGTTGGCTGCCCAACACTCAGTTGGTGAATGTTGTCGAAACTGAGATTAAAGAAATCTTTGTCATTGAAGGTACCTGGAGTGATGAATTAGGTAGCTATCCAGTAGGCAGTTGGCTAAGATATCCCCCCAATTGCCCCTACAGTCCTTCCTCAACAACAGGTTGTCTCATTTACGTTAAAACCTATCCTGTTACTGATACAACCGCAAGATTTGTGGTCGGTGATGATTTCCAACATCCTCAAACAATCTGAAGCAACCATCTATGGGATTGAGGGTAGGACGTAGAGTTAAAAAAGACAGGCATTGAGCCTGTCTAGAAAACCAAACAAATCACCTATCAGTTGGCCATAAATAGGGAGTTTTTTGCGTCAAATTTCCAAGCAATACCATCGGGATCTCTGATGCGACTCCAATCGGCAAATTCTGCTTCCGATTTATTTTTCTTGTTTCTACCCAAAACGGCTGGGGTAACTCCTAAACGTTTAGCCAAATCCGCCAAACTCATTGATGAGATGGTTTCAGAAACAGAGGTCAGTGATTCTTCCCTAACCTCTGTTTCTGACTGGAACAAAGAACTGGCAGAACTGTTCAAACTAGGATTAATTATCTCCTCCGGTTCTTGAATTACCGTTTCTTGAACAGAGATTGCTGCGGTATTTTCTTCCTCTTTTTCCTCAAATAATTTACCTAAATTAGTCAGGGGTTGGGAGGAGGAAATAACAGCAACCTCCGGGACAGAATTTTCGCTTTTCTCGGCGACAATCAGGGGGGATTTAGCCTCCTGCGATTGCTCTAAATTGGTCAGGGGAGATCTCGAAGCAGTAATCGCAGGAACTTGTTTTTCCTCTATTTCTTCTAAAGAGAGGTCACTCTCATCAAAAATACTACCCAGGGTACTGGCGGTGATAAAGTAATAGGCCATACCCTTATCGCCTACAGCTTTTTTTTGCGCCCCAAATTCCTCAGCTTTTTTGTCTAAAAATTGTCTGGCTAATTTGGCCGTGAGATTGGCTTTTGCCGATAGGTCAATCGGGGTGAGACAACCTTGATTGTCCTGTAAAAGTTGATTGAAATAGGGGTTAATCACCGTCGATAATTTTGACCAGCGATAGTCTTGCCACACCTTGACTGCCAGAGTTAAGAGGAAGACAAGTAGGATCAATGGCCAAGCGGTAAAAACAAGGATGATTAGCACCGCTAGGGGAATGATGAGGACGAGAAACCCCGCCGTTTGACGATCGATAATTTTTCCAGTCATAATTTCATAAGCTGCCAGAATTAAAATTCTTAATGGCTAGTTTGACTATCTCCTGCCATAAGTGTATATGACCAGTTTAGGCTTTATTGGTCACGCCGGTTAGTTCTAGTCGTTCAAACATGGCAAATCTTGCTTTCAGGGCCAGAGAATCATCAAGTTTTGTTAAAAAAACGGGCTTTTGATACTTTTGTTCTAAAGCTTTTTGGATTAACCAATCGGCTAAAAAGGGATTTTTGGGTAGTAGGGGACCGTGGGCATAGGTAGCGATCGCATTGTGGTAAAATGCTCCTTCATAACCGTCCTCTCCGTTATTTCCGTAGCCAGTAATCACCTTTCCCAAGGGGGAAACGGTTTGTAAATAGGTACGACCCCCGTGATTTTCAAAGCCAATTACTAGCGGTTTTTCCCCAGTCATAGCTTTTATTTCCTCCGCTAAGGGAGAGGCCGTAATTTCAAAAACCACGTTACCGATACAGCGTTTCCCATTGGGGCCGGGATGTTTACTTACTAGGTCTAATAATCCCAATCCTTCGATTCTTTGACCGAAAGCTGGTTCGTAATAATGTCCTAATAATTGTGGGGAACCACAAGTAAAAACCCCCGGTATTCCTGCCGATAATTGTTCTTTCATCGCCGCCGCTTTTTTACCCTGTAAATCCCGCATAACGATCTCCTGTTGCCGATCCTGCGCCCCACCCCCAACAATTATATCTACTTGATAAAATGTCTCGGCTTCTGTTTGAGCATCTAGGGGAATAATTGTCACAGCAATATCACGCCATTGACATCTTCTTTGAATAGTAATAACATTACCTCGATCACCGTAGGTACTCATTAAGGTAGGATACAACCAGCCAATTTTTAGTTCTAGTTCTTGCATAATTTTTTAGGGGATTAGGGAATGGGGAAATGGGGGATAAGAGACAGGCTGCATCTCAAGTTTGTAGAAATATCAAAAATTATTACAAATATATGAACAACTGCGTGTAAGCATCTCACAAAAAAAGCTAATGTAACCTTGCGCTTATGTACCCCTTTTCTAATTTCTACAAAATCTTTCGACCCGTGAGAATCTCTCGTACTTCTAACATAGCAGAATAGGTGGGTAAAATATGTAAAGTTTCCTGATTTTTGGTGTTATTAAGGGCAATTTGGATCGCTTTTTTCAGATCGGATTCAACAATTAAATTAACGGGATAAGCGAGACTATCCTGACTATATTGTAAGCGCAAAGCCATGTCATAAAGTCGATCACCTGTTACTACTAAAGTTGTTCCCAAACGGGTTAATTTTTCCGTATCCACATCCCAAATCCAAGAAACATCCGTCCCGTCGGGGATGCGATCATTGAGAACTAAGAGAGTAGTCGAAGACTTTTCTTTCTGTAAAATATCAGCCACTGCGCGAATTGTTTCATTCATACCCACGGGATTTTTAGACAGTAAAATTCTAACTTTTTTACCCTCAATTTCTAATTCTTCTGCTCGACCAAAAGCCGCTTTAAAACCCTGAACTGTCTCAAAAATTTCTCGATCTTTAATCCCCAATTCCTGGGCTACTAAACCCGCTGCCAAAGTATTATATTTATTATAAACACCGATTAAAATCTGCGGCCAATCGTGACTATGAAAAGCAGGATTACTCTTTTTAAAGCCACAACTAGGACAACTAAAATCCCCTAAATGGGAGAGATAAACCCCGCGATAATCCAAAGAAGCACCACATTGAGGACAGTAAATAGAATCCACAGCGTGGGGAATTTCTTCCAGATATAATTCTGGTTCACTTAAGCCAAAATATACAACTCTTTGGGGCAGTTGTTGACCCAAATGGGAAAGAGTCGGATCATCAGCATTGAGAATCACTAAAGTATTGGTGGGTAGGGGAGATATGGCCCCTTGCCAACGGCGACTAATTGTATCCACTTCCCCATAGCGATCAAGTTGATCGCGAAACAAATTGAGAGCTAAAATAGCGCGAGGACGACAATCTTTTAAAACCAAAGGAAGAATATTTTCATCCACTTCTAAAATGGCATAATCAGCCTTTAAAGTGCCGAATAAATTGGCATCGGCCAATAAAGCAGTGATTAAACCATTAATTAAATTCGCCCCGGTGGTATTATGGGTGACTTTTGCCCCCTGACGCTCTAGAATAGTTCTTAGCAGTAGGGAAGTGGTAGTTTTTCCATTCGTGCCAACCACCAGGATTACCCCCCGTCGGATTTGCCCACAGAGTAGCGGTAACAAACGGGGATGGAGACGACGGGCAATTTCCCCCGGCAAGACGCTGGCTGCCCCTAAACGGAGTCCTTTAACCACAGCAGTAACGGTTTTAGCCACCGCTACGGCTACCCCTAAACGGATGCGATCAAACAATTGCATGAACTGAGATTCTCATAGCTGTTTCGTGATTTTACCGCTAAAAGAAGACCGGTAAACGGGGTAAGTTCCCATTGATTCTTTCCTACCGACAAAAAAGACAGCCTATAATTGTAGGTAAGTTTGGCGCCGATTCTACCGCACACGACATTTTAGGGCTAGAGCTTATGGGTTTATTGACAAGATTGGGGATTTCACTGGGATTAATCGCCCTAGGTGGTACTGTGGGTGTGCTAGGAAATCAGTATTTAAGCAGAAAAGCGCCCCTAGAGGTAAATACACCGCCGGCAATTGTCCCCGCTTTCCTCTCTCTCCCTGTTATTCCCCAAAACGACGGTAATGTTAATTTTATCGCCCAGGCCGTGCAGAAAGTTGGACCGGCGGTGGTGCGGATTGACTCGGCCCGGGAAGTGGCCGACCAAATTCCCGAAGAATTTAAACAGCCCTTTTTTCGGCGCTTTTTTGGTAATGAAGTGCCGATTCCCAAGGAGCATTTGGAACGGGGAACCGGTTCTGGGTTTATAATCAGTACAGATGGACTACTTTTAACTAATGCCCATGTGGTGGAAGGGACAACCCAAGTAAAAGTGACTTTGAAAAACGGTCAAACCCATCAGGGTAAAGTCCTGGGGGTTGACAATATGACCGATGTGGCCCTGGTGAAAATCGAGGCGAAAAATTTACCGACGGTGACTTTTGGCAAGGCCGAAACTTTAATCCCCGGGGAGTGGGCGATCGCAATTGGCAATCCCCTAGGCCTGGATAATACGGTGACAGTGGGTATTATTAGCGCCTTGGGCCGGACTAGCAGCGAAGTGGGGGTTCCCGATAAACGGGTTCGTTTTATTCAAACCGATGCCGCTATTAACCCCGGCAATTCCGGCGGCCCGTTGCTAAACGCCAAGGGGGAAGTTATCGGCATTAATACGGCAATTCGGGCCGATGCCCAGGGTTTAGGGTTTGCTATTCCCATCGAAACCGCCCAAAAAGTGGCGGGACAGCTATCTAGCAAGGGTAAAGCGGAACATCCCTACATCGGTATCCACATGGTGACGCTAAACCCAGAATTACGGCAGCAATTGAACGAAACTAAAGAATTAAACTTTAATATTGACCAAAATGAAGGGGTAATCGTCCTGCGAGTGGTGGAAAATTCCCCCGCCCAAAAAGCCGGAATGCAAGCGGGTGATATCATCGAAACTGTGGCAGGAAACCCCGTTAAAACCGCTGCGGATGTGCAGCAAGGTGTAGAAACCAGTGCGATCGGTGGTAATCTGGAAATCGAGATTAACCGCAGGGGTAAACAACAAACTCTCACCGTACAACCGGGGGTTTTTCCCAGCAAGACTAGCGATTAAACTACTTTCAACCGGTCAAGGGGCGACCCCTTACCCTAAACTGGGAGGAGAGAAAATAGCACGGAGCGATCGAAATTGAGGCAGCGGTTACAATTAAAATTATCAATTGGGCGCGGGGCTGCCCTTCTAATCGGTTTGCTGGGATTAACAGCCTGTCAACCGCCTGATCCGCCGACAATTTCGCCGACAGAATCGCCTAAAATCGAGGAAACTGGCCGATTAATTCTCAATAATGCCACGTTAGAACAGGCTAACCCCTCGGGACAACCCCTTTGGAAAATTCAAGTCAAAAAAGCTACCTACACCCAAGACCAAAAAATTGCCCGTCTGGAAAATATCAAGGGTAATATCTATCAAGATGGGAAAGTGGTTTTACAGGTTAGTGCTGACCGCGGTGAAGTTTACAAGGAAGGCCAGGAAATTCTCCTCAAAGATAATATTGTGGCTGTAGATCCCCGCAATAAAGCCATTATTAACGCGCCTGAATTGCGTTGGCTACCCAAGGAAGGTATTTTAATCTCCTCCAAAGGGATCAAAGGTAGTCATCTACAACTAGAAGCCAAGGCCCGCCAAGGACGCTACGACACGCGCCAAGAAAAACTAGAATTACAAGGTCAAGTGGTGGCCACCGCCAAGGAATCTCGTGTCGTCCTGCAAACCGAGCGCCTGTACTGGGAAATTCCGCAACAGGTCATTAGTACCGATCAAAAAGTCGCTTTTGATCGCTATATTGATAAAACTATTATCGATCGCCTGACTGCTATCGGCGGTCGTTGGGAAAGAAAAAATAATCAGGTTATCCTCCAAGAAAACCTCGAATATCGCTCTTTAGAACCACCTTTACAGATTTCTGGTTCTCAGGCAATTTGGAACTATCAAAATCGTACCCTAACTTCCGATCGCCCCACGGAAATTTTTCAATATCAAGATCAAATCACTATTACCGGTAATCGTGTGGTGGTGGAATTAGGCAATCGCATCGCTTATCTCAAGGACGGGGTTAAGGGAATTAATCAGAAAACTGGGGCGCAATTGTATAGTCAGATCTTAACTTGGAAAATGTCGGAAAAAATTGTCGAGGCCGAGGGGAATATTATCTATGAACAACAGGAACCAAAATTTAATCTCACTGGCGATAAAGCGATCGGCACTTTAGAAGATAATAACATTGTTGTTACCAGTAGCTCCCCCGATCGAGTTGTCACCGAGATTTATCCCCGTTAACAGGGAAAAATTAACCAAAAAAAACTCTCCCCAGAAAAGGGAGAGAGGGGGGGTAAATATTTAAAAGCTTACCATTTGAGCAGGTTAAACTGTTCCATATCGATGGTGTCGCGGTTACGATAGATGGTAAGGATAATCGCTAAACCCACGGCTGCCTCGGCTGCCGCTACGGTAATCACGAAAATAGTAAAAATTTGGCCTCGGATATTAGCGGGGTCAAGATAGTTGGAAAAACCCATTAAGTTAATGTTAACAGAATTGAGCATCAATTCGATCGACATTAAAACCCGGACAGCATTGCGACTGGTGACTAAACCGTAAATTCCGATACAAAACAAAGCCGCCGCTAATAACAAATAATACTCTAACTGAATCTGCATGATACCTCTTTTTTTGGTCTTATTTAGGGGCGGTTAATTCTCTAGGTCGTTCGGGCAATGTTAAGGCTGTGGCCGTAGGTTCTTCAGCTTTCAGGGTGGGGATAAGGTCACGACGAGCTAAAATAATTGCTCCGACCATGGCCATTAATAATAGCACGGAAGCTAATTCAAAGGGTAGCAAGAAATCACTAAAGAAATGCTTACCGATTTCTACTAAAGTATTAGTTACTACGGCGGGAGAAGTGCTAGAAATTGACCAAGGTGTGATTAAAACCATGGTCGATAACAGCACAAATAAACCAACACAAACTAAAGCAGTAGATGCCTGACGAATCCAACGTTTAGGAATATCAGAAAAGTCCTCTTGCTTGTTAACAAGCATAATAGCAAAGAGAATTAAAACGTTAATCGCACCCACATAAATTAGAATTTGTGCCGCCGCTACAAAATCAGCATTTAGTAAGAGATATAAACCGGAAATGCTGATAAAAACACCGCCCAATAAAAAGGCGGAATAAACGATATTAGATAATAGTACCACGCCTAAAGCTGTCCCGATTACCAGGGCTGCTAAAATGCCAAAAGATACTATTTGAACGCCCTCGGCTAAATTCACAGTAGTTTCATCTCCTTTTATGTTTGAGAGTTATTAATTATTAGTTATCAGCTTCTGACGGCTGACGGCTGATAGCTAACTGCTAATTAATCAGTAATTTCTTCCGGACGTTTACCGGCGCGTTGACTACCGGCGGGTAAATCGTGGGGTTCGATAACACCTTTAGGCAGATAACCTAATTCCCTCAGAGGTGTCACCATCGGATCTTGGGTGACTTTGTAGGGTAAACGGCCTAGGGCGACGTTATCATAGTTTAATTCATGACGATCATAGGTCGCTAGTTCGTATTCTTCGGTCATGGACAAACAATTAGTCGGACAGTACTCCACACAATTACCGCAGAAAATACAGACCCCAAAATCGATACTGTAGTGTTTGAGTTCTTTCTTTTTAATTTCCTTGTTAAAAGTCCAATCCACTACCGGTAAATTAATCGGACAAACTCGCACACAAACTTCACAGGCGATACATTTATCGAACTCAAAGTGAATTCTACCCCGATAACGTTCCGAGGGAATTAACTTTTCGTAGGGATACTGGACGGTAATCGGACGACGACGCATATGGTCGAAGGTAACGGATAAACCTTCGCCAATGTATTTCGCCGCTTGAATGCTACCTTTGGCGTAATCGCTGACTTGTTTGAGAATGTTAAACATGATGGTCAGAGGGGTAGTAGGTTAACAGGGCAAAAACGGGAATTAACCGCCAAAAGCAAAGGGAAAAGCTAGTTTTAGGGCGGCGGTAAGTAGTAGGTTAACTAAAGATACCGGTAAGAGGAATTTCCAGCCTAAATCGAGTAATTGGTCAATGCGAACCCGGGGTACGGTCCAACGCAAGAGAATAGCGATGAAGATGAGGAAATAGGCTTTTAATACCGTCATCGTAATCCCGAGGGAAGCGGTGATAATTTGTAGCCAAGGATTGGTTTCACTAACTCCCAACCAGCCGGCTAAAGCATTGACGGGGATAGGAAATTCCCAACCGCCAAGATAGAGGACGGCGAAAACTAGGGCCGACAGCACGAGGTTGACGTAGGAACCCACATAAAAGAGAGCGAATTTCATCCCCGCGTATTCGGTTTGATAACCAGCGACTAATTCCTCCTCCGCTTCCGGTAAATCGAAAGGCAGACGTTCACACTCGGCTAAAGCGGCAATCCAGAAAATCAGAAAACCCACCGGTTGGCGCCAGATATTCCAGCCTAAAATGCCATAACCGGATTGTTGTTCGACAATATCAATGGTACTGAGACTATTAGACATCATCACAATCGCTAATACCGATAAAGCCAAGGGAATTTCATAACTAATCGATTGCGCCGCCGCCCGCAGGCCTCCCAGCAAGGAATACTTATTATTCGAGGCATAACCCGCCATTAATAAACCAATGGGGGCAATACTGGACAAGGAAATCCATAAAAAGATCCCCACGTTTAGGTCGGTAATCAGCAGATTTTGACCGAAGGGGACGATGAGATAGGAGACAAACACCGGCATCACCACCAAAATTGGCCCAAAGAGGAATAACCAAGGGTCAGCCTTAGCGGGGACGACATCTTCTTTAAAGACTAATTTCAGACCGTCGGCGACCGGTTGTAAAACGCCCAAGGGTCCCGCGTATTCCGGCCCGATACGCTGTTGGACGGCGGCGGAAATTTTTCTTTCTAACCAGACGCAGACTAAAACCCCCACTGTGGCGGCAATAATCATCAGGAACATGGGTAAAGGCATCCAAATCGCTTTAGCCAGTCCTCCACTTAATCCCAAGTCTGTTAGGGATTTAATGAAACTTTCTTGTAAATCTATGCCTTGATTCATATTTGGCGATCGCTGTACTGTCGATAGTTCGGCATGGTTTGAAGATTTTTAAGCAAATCTTATAGCCTAGTATACAGTTAGTCGGTCTGAGGGTTATCAGTAAAGTGACAAAGGCTTCAACTCATTAGCAGCCAAGAGAGTCAAGGAATCTTGATTCCCCGTCCGAGAATAGGTATTAGTCAATAGTTAGACTCTGAATCTATCAATGTTCTTATCTGTTTCTTAGCGCCGACAACCTCAGCTAGTTATCAATTATTCACAGGAAAAAAATCTATAGCGGTTCTCGCATATGTGCGGCACACTTAAACCTTTGCTGATTAAGCTGTTCAGGATCGGGAATGTACCTCTTGTGAATCAGAAACGCTATAGTTAAGTAGCTGGTTATAATTAAATTAAAAATGGATTTTAGGTTCGATCCCCCCTGCCCCCCTTGATAAGGGGGGTTTCTGATAATTTTTAACGCCTACCTACTTAACTTATCGTTTAGGCAATGAAGGCAGCCCGCTTGAATCTGTCTTCCTCTTTGTGTTCTTTGTGCCTTTGTGGTTGATCCCCAGAGCCAATCCGACTGTTAAAATCCAGTTATCGAGCGTTTTTCGCCACTCCCCGCTATTTAGTCTGATAAGCCGCCTGTAGGTCTCGAATCGAAAACAAAGCTTGAAACTTTATTCCCTGAGATTGGTAAAATTCCGCCCCTCCTTGCTCTCTATCCACCAAAGCAATGATTAAATCTACTTGATAACCGGCATCGCGTAATCTTTCTACCGCTACCATGGCACTTTTCCCCGTTGTCACCACATCTTCGAGGACAACCACCGCAGCCCCGGGGTTTAAAGTCGGCCCCTCGATATAAGCCATGGTTCCGTGACCTTTTGCCTCTTTGCGGACGATTAAAGCTGGAATCGGGCGATTTTCGTAGGCAGATACCACACTAACGGCACTGACAATCGGATCCGCCCCTAGGGTTAATCCTGCCACCGCTTGGGTATCTGGAGGCAGTAGAGACAGCAATAAACGCCCCACGGCTAAAGCTCCCTCCGCAGTGAGGGTAACTTGTTTGCCGTTGATATAGTAGCTGCTTTTTTGTCCTGAAGACAGGGTGAAATCTCCCTCTCGATAGGCAAGACGGACAAGAGCATTGAGGAGAAATTGACGCAGGGAAGCAGTATCGAGAGTCGCTACCGAGGAATTAGCCATATTTTCAGGATTGGGAGCCTAACCGACTCCAAAATTTCGGTTACAATTAAGCCAAAAGTCATTATATATTGACTCGATCTCTAGTATTGATTTCTTTCTCATCCCATTGAAGAAATTTTTTAATTAACCCTACCCCCGCGAGGAGATTTTTGCCCATGCGCGCTAAGTTTTTACTTCCTTCCCTGTTTTGTTTAACCGGTTTAGTCTGGTTGAGTCCGCCTAGTGCGATCGCCCAACGTTCACCCGCCACCAATCCCCCACCGGTAAAAACCCAACAATTGCGACTTATTCCCTCTCCCCATACGGCGGTGGGATTTAATAATATCCCCGGTTTGTTTAACCGCGCTGTTAATAACAATACCGGTCGTTTCTACTACTACACCAACATTTTAGGACAGTTAAACTCTCTTTTGGGTTGGCGTACTTTTCCCCAAGGTTCCTATTTCGATAATATGATTACCCGGGATGCTAAATTGACCGAAGCTTTATACTATGATGTCATGCAACAGCAACAGTCTGGTCCTTTAATTCGCACCCGAGATTTACCCAATCCCTTCGATACTTCCCTACAGGAAAATCCCAGTTATTTAAGTCCAGGCGGATTTTAATCTCTTCTTAACCGAAATATCCTGTAATTTTCCTTGAGAAATCAGATAGTTTAAGGTTTGTTCGCTACTGGTTGCTTTTCTCCCCAAAGTGCCAACGGTTAAACCTTTGACCCCAGGCTGGAGATAAGACAATTCCATTGAAAACTTTAACATGGTTTTAAGGCTCCTGAAATTTTAAGGGCGGATAAATTAGGATTTCCGGTACAAAATAAAACAATTTCAAGTTCAGCAATTAAAAATTTTACCAACTCATCAACGGCGGCTTCTGATTCAATCGCTGCTACCAGAAACGGTCGAGCCAACCCTGCTAAATCGGCTCCTAAAGCCATGGATTTGGCAAGATCTAAGCCATTTTTTAAGCCTCCAGAAGCAATTAAAGGAATGGTTGAATTCACGGACCGAATGGCGGTAATACATTCAGCCGTAGGCAACCCCCAATCGGCAAAAACTTGTCCGAGATGCCGTTGTCTGTTGTCTTTGGCTCTTTGACTTTCGACTTTGGCCCAGGACGTGCCTCCGGCTCCCGCCACATCAATCGCGGCGACGCCGGCTTCAATTAATTTTTTGGCCATCGGCGCAGAGATGCCATTTCCGACTTCCTTGGCGATGACGGGAACGGGTAATTGAGCGCAAATTTGCTGAATTTTAGCGAGTAAACCTTTAAAATTAGAATCGCCTCCCGATTGCACCCATTCTTGTAAAGGATTGAGATGCAGAATTAAGGCATCAGCTTCTAATAATTCCACCAGTTTTAAACAGTCTTCTAAACCGCATCCGTAATTTAACTGTACAGCCCCTAAATTCGCTAACAGGAGAATATCTGGCGCCAGAGAACGGACTGCAAAGGTCGGCGCTAATTCCGGTTGTTCGAGTGCAATGCGTTGAGAACCCACCCCCATCGCTAAACCATAGCGTTGAGCGACCGTTGCCAATCGAGTATTGACTAAATGGGCTAATTCTGTTCCTCCGGTCATGGAAGAGATGAGAATTGGAGCTTTTAAAGATTTGCCCAAAAAGGTTGTCCCTAGTTCAATATCGCTACGGTCAAGTTCAGGAAGACAACAATGGGTAAAACGATATTTTTCTAAACCGCTTGTAAGTTGTTGAAATTCTACATCTTCTTCGATACAAACTCGCAGATGTTCGCTTTTACGATTTTCAATTTCACTGGGAAGATTAGGCGATGACATAGTTGTTATCAAGCATGAGGGTTAAACATTAAATTGAGTTTAAAAATCGAGTTCTGAAAGCAGTTCATCTAGTTCTGCTTGATTAATATCCGCATCGGGAAAATCCGATGGCGTATAACCTCCTTCTGCCGATAAACAATGGTTAATCAGCCTTTCTAAAGAATCTCGATAAGCAGCGGCTAAATTTTTGATCGTTGGGCTAATTCAAGTCTGAATTGCATCACTATCTGATCTACCTTTATAGAATACCTCATTGGGGGTCTGATAGTCAAGACATTTTCGAGGACGATTGTTAATCAAGTTTACGGCTCTTTCTACCTGCTCTGGCTTAACAATTTTAAAATTCGTTCCCTTGGGAAAAAATTGTCTTAACAGTCCATTAGTATGCTCGTTTAATCCCCTCTCCCAAGAAATTTTGTAGATGGTTTCTTGACATCCTGACGGCCGTAAAACGGACGGCGATTCCCAAAACTCACAATTTGGGTTTCTGCTTCATAGATGACATCCGAGCCAGACGGCTATTTGCCGTTAAGATAAATTTCCCTTTTGACCAAGTTGGTAGAGCAAGTTTCTTTGTTCTATGTTAGAATGTTAAGGGCTTCGTTTTTGGGTCTGATTTGTTGTTGTTAAAGATCAGAATATACCTGATGAGCCTTTCTCTGTCAACTCTTAAGGCTGATGTGTTTCCTTTTTGAATTGGCGTTTTTGTTGGTAACGAAGCTGATAAGCTGTAGGGTAAATAAAAAATGACAGAACAAGCTTGGTGGGTACAAAAATGGCTAGAACTACTCGATTCCTATCGCTTTAAAAAACGCTTGGAACGAGCTAGACTTTACGCCAGAGAAGGCAATGTTTTAAGTATTGACTTTGAAGACTCGCAAGTTATTGCTAGAGTACAAGGCAGTGAACCAGAGCCTTATATAGTGGATTTATCCCTAGCGGCTTTTAGTGATGAAGAATGGGATTATATTATTAAGCTTCTCTCCAAAAAGGCCATTTATTCCGCTCAATTGCTCACAGGACAAATGCCCGATCATATCGAGCGTGTTTTTATCGATAGTGGGGTGAATTTATTTCCCTTTTCCCTAGCTGATATTCGCTCTCGTTGTACCTGTCCCGATCAAGCCAACCCCTGCAAACATATAGGAGCAGTATACTATCAATTGGGCGATCGTTTTAGCGTCGATCCCTTCCTGCTTTTGCAACTGCGCGGCCGAAGCAAAAGCCAAATTCTGGAAGCTTTACGAGAAAAACGCTCCTATTCCTCTGATAATCAACCTTTAGCAGTCAGTGAACCCCCCACAGTAGTTGAAAAAACTGCCCCCGACAGCACTATCGATCACTTTTGGCAGTACGATGAGGAGCTAGATCCCTCCCTAGTTGTGATTACGCCGGGGAATGAAAATCAAACCATTCTCGACATTTTAGGCAATTTTCCCCTGGCTGCCCCCGAATCGGATGCGATAGAACAATTTTTAAAACCAATTTACCGGCAAATTCCCCAAGAAGCGATGGCGATTGCTTTACAGTAGGGAATTTGGTATATGGGATCAGGCCGGTCAAAGTGGTGCCAAGGACAAAAAAGCCAACTGGATTTGTCCCCGCATCAGGGTGAGGAATTGACCAGGGAGAAAATTGCCTCACCACTAACCGCTAAACCGTCTTACTTTTGCCGGTTTTACTACCTGGGGAAGTAGTTTTTTTGGTGGTGCTAGAAGTAGTTTTTTTGGTGGTGGTTTTCTTGGCAGTGGTTGTCTTGGCTGCTAGGGCCGATAAAGCCTGTTCTAGGGTGAGGGTTTCGGCGGTTTCTCCTTCGGGAATTTTGGCGTTGGTCTTACCGTGTTTGATATAAATTCCGTAGGGACCTTCGTATAATGCCACGGATTCCCCGTCGTCGGGATGTTGACCCAATTCTTTGAGGGGTGGTTTGGTGGAACTACGGGCGCTGCGAGTTTTTTTCGGTTCGGCTAATAAGGCTAAAGCTCGATCGAGGGTTATGGTTAGGATATCATCGCCGGCTTTTAAGGAACGATATTCTTTTTCCTTGCCCTGTTCCTGAACTACATAGGGGCCAAAACGACCTAAGCTGGCTTTAATTTTGCCTCCGGTGAGGGGATGGGTTCCCAGTAGTCGTGGCAGTGCCAATAAACCGACTGCTTGTTCGAGGGTGACATCCTCTGGTTTGACTCCTTTGGGTAGGGAGGCGCGTTTCGGTTTGGGGTTGTCATCGCTGACATCTCCTAACTGGACGTAGGGGCCGTAACTACCCACGAGCAGATAAATTGGCTCTCCGGTGTCGGGATGAAGACCTAATTTATCGGGACCCTCGGTTTTTTGTCGCAGCAGGGTTTCTACCTGTTCGGGGTTGAGGTCGGCGGGGGTTAAATCGGCGGGGATGGAGGCGGTGAGGATTTCATCGCCTCGGGGGACTTCCAGATAGGGACCGTATTTGCCGATCTTGATAGTTGCCTGTAAATCCTCTAAAATCACCGATTTGGCGGTGCTAGAGTTAATTTGACTCTCGCGCTCTTTTACTTGGCTTTCTAGCCCTTTTTCGCCGCGATAGAAGCGATCGAGATAGGGCAACCATTGGGCGGAACCGGTGGCGATATCGTCGAGGGTTTCCTCCATTTTCGAGGTAAATTTGGGATCTACCAGGTCGGGGAAATGATTTTCTAATAGACCGACGACGGCAAAAGCGGTGAAGGTGGGAATGAGGGTTTTATTCCGCATTTGGGCATAACCGCGATCGATAATGGTGCCGAGAATGGTGGCGTAGGTGCTGGGTCGCCCGATTCCTTCACTTTCGAGGGTTTTTACGAGGGAGGCTTCGCTATAACGGGCGGGGGGTTGGGTATCGTGGCTAATGGCTTCTAGTTGGCGACAATTGGGGGTATCACCGACGCTGAGGGCGGGTAAGATTATTTCTTGGTCGTCGATGGCGGCTTCGGGATCGTCGGAACCTTCCACATAGGCGCGGAAAAAGCCGGGGAAGTCGATTCTTTTGCCAGAGGAGCGAAATCCGGCATTTTCTACCTGAATATTGACGGCGATCTGGGTAATGCGGGCATCGGCCATCTGTGAGGCGACGGTACGTTTCCAGATTAGGTCGTAGAGGGCGAATTCTAGTCCGCTCAGGCCGGTTTCCCGGGGCAGGCGAAAGCTACTACCGGCGGGCCGGATGGCTTCGTGGGCTTCCTGTGCGCCTTTGCTTTTGGTGGTGTACTGCCGGGGTTGGGGACTGAGGTAATTTTTTCCGTACATTTGTTCTACACAATTGCGGGCGGCGGTGATGGCCTGATCGGAAAGATGGACGGAATCGGTCCGCATATAGGTGATGTAGCCCTGTTCGTAGAGATTTTGGGCGATTCGCATGGTGTCGCGGGCGGATATGCCCAGTTTCCGGTTAGCCTCTTGCTGTAGGGTGGAGGTGGTGAAGGGGGGGGAAGGTTTGCGAGTGGTGGGTTTTTCTTCGGTGTGGCTAACGCGCCAGATTTTGTCTTCGATGCGTTCTTTTAAGGCGGCGGCGGTGGCTTGATCCAAAAGTGTCACCTGGCGACCGGGGAGCAGTCTGCCGGTGTCGGCATCGAAATCGCTCCCATTTGCCACTTTTTGACCGTTTAAGGTGACTAATTTCGAGTCGAATTGATTTTTGTCTTTTTCGAGGGTGGCTTTCAGGTCCCAATAATTGGCGGTTTTAAAGGCTCGTCTTTCTCGTTCGCGCTGCACGAGTAGACGTACCGCCACCGATTGCACGCGGCCGGCGGATAAACCTTTAGAGATTTTTTTCCAGAGGAGGGGGGAGAGGGTATAGCCGTAGAGGCGATCGAGTATGCGGCGGGTTTCTTGGGCGTGAACTAAATTTTCGTCGATGGAGCGACAATTTTTGAGGGCGGCTTGGATTGCTTCTTTGGTGATTTCGTGAAATACCATTCTTTTGATGGGTATTTTCGGGTTGAGTACCTGCAAGAGATGCCAACTGATGCTTTCGCCTTCCCGATCTTCGTCGGTGGCGAGGATCAGTTCGCTGGCCCCTTTGAGGGCTTCTTTTAATTCTTTGACGACTTTACTTTTGGTTTTGGGGACGACGTAGAGGGGGTCGAAATCGTTCTCCACATCTACGCCCAAATTGGCCCAGGATTTGTCTTTGTGGGTGGGGGGAATTTCTTCGGCGGAGGCGGGCAGATCGCGGATGTGGCCCATGGAGGCTTGGACTCGATAGCCGCTAGGCAGATAATTGCTGATCGTCCGAGCTTTGGTGGGGGATTCGACAATAACCAGGGTTGACATAGGAATTGATCACGAGGGCATCGCCACAGCGACTGTTTTAGTTAGACTGACAATCGTTGTTTGATGATGGGCAAAAGTTACTATTTATCTTGACCAGCTTGATTCAGGTCAAAAGCCACTTACTACGATAATAGAGATTAAAGCTGGTCTTTTGTCACTAACTTCTTAACAAAACTTAATATTTTTCTGGAGCGGCGATCGGACTCAAGGCACTGCCGGCGGCCGCAGGGTAATATAATCCGTTTGAGGAGTGGGAATTATGAATTATGAATTGGGGGGTGGGGAGTGCCTATCGCTTACAGGTGTAGGTTTATTACAAAGAGGTGAATCGGGCCAAAGCCTTGTCTGTTCTAATTTAGGTTCAAATACACGGCATCCGTCGTCGACATGACAGAAAAGAGCTTCTAGACTGAACATAGATGGGTTGAGGGTGCTGAGTTTATATATTTTTCAGCTTACTAGCCTCCGCCTTTTCTTTCCACCCTTATCCCGAACTGACGTTAAAATTATGCAATCAATTAAATTTTTTAGTAGTATGCGTCCCCAAAATCGTCAATTTGCCGTCATCGGATTAGGCAGATTTGGGCGCGCTGTCTGTGAAACCTTACGCAAACAAGGTTATCAAGTGGTAGCGACAGATATTGACGAAGGATTAGTAGCACAAGCGTTATCTGATCGAATAGTAGATAATGCGATCGAGCTTGATTCTACCAAACCTAACGCCCTGCGAGAAGCGGGAATTTTTGAAACCGATACGGTGATTGTCGCTATTGGTAAATACGTTGAAGAAAGTATCATTACTACTCTCAATTGTAAGGAAGCCGGAGTTAATTTTGTTGCCGCTAAAGCCTCCACAGAAATCCATGGAAAATTACTAAAAAAAGTTGGTGCAGATTTAGTAGTTTTTCCCGAATACGATGCCGGTTGTGAGTTAGCGCACCGTTTAACTAGACCATCAATTTTAGAACGATTTGATCTCGATCCCGAACATAGTATTGTCGAGTTAAAAGTCCCGGAAGCTTTTCACGGTAAAACCCTAGCAGAGTTAGAAATTCGTAATCGTTATGGGTTAAATATTGTCGCTGTTGGTAATGCAGAAAAATTCAAGATTAACCCCAATCCCCAAGAAAGATTATACAAGGATTTAGCCATGGTGGTAATTGGTTCTAACCGAGATATTCAGCGTTTACCAATGTAGAATTTAGTCAAATATTTGCTCTACTTAGTTTCTAACCCTCTTTTTAGGTAGGAGAATTGTCAGAGCCTTTCTCTTGCCTATTGCCTCTTGCCTCTTGCCTCTTGCCTTCAGAAACTGATAACTGATGACTGATAACTGATTAATTTCCTCGCCAAAAGACAATCGAATTATTGAGAGGTTGGATGATGGTGCCGGGATAATAGAAAGCGAGAATTTGTTCAGGAGACCAACCCAAACGGGCTAAATTATAGGAACCAAATTGACTTAATCCTACCCCGTGGCCGAAACCGCCACCAATAAAGTTATAACCCTGGATCTGTCGATTGGTATCGTAGATAGGATCGATGTAGAATAGGGTACTGCGAGGCGGTCCCAAAGCACTACGCACCTCATTTTTATGCAGTTCCAAAATCCCCTTATCGGTTTGAATGGTCATAGTCAGAATCCGACCAGAAGGAGAGCGCTTAGTCACTTCCATCCATTGGATTTTCTGGAAGTCGGCAAGGGGATGTTTTCGCCGTGTTAGATAGGTTTCTAGGTCTTGACTCAAATCAGCTAAAGAAGCTTGTTTTTGCCAGCGAAAAACCCGTCGTCCCGTCTCATTAAAACCATCTTTAAGATTAATAAACTGGCGAAAAGTTGTCTCATTAGCGAGAGATTGTTTCGACAGGTCCCAGACTCGATTGGGGGAGTCCACCACTGCCCGGAGATAAGGTCTTTCTTCCCCATCCCAAACATCACTAAAGAGGGCAGTTACTCCGCCGGTGGTGGAGGAATAAAGGGCATCCACTAACTCATTTTGGTAGGTTAAAACTAGGCCTCGCGTGGCTGTGATCGCTTGATCGGCCCGGGGATTAGTTCCCGTCAATCCATAATAAACTTGACAATGGGTATCGGCACAGAGTTCGTAATTATCGGCTTGAAAACGGCGGAGATTGCGGAGGGCGTAGGTACGGGCGATAATAGTTTGCGCTTGGGTGGCACTTTCTGGGGCATCATGACCGATTTCGTGGGGTACAACCCCACGCAGATAGGTTTCGAGGGGAACGTTATTAACTAGGGTAAAAGTGCCGTAGGCGTTGGGCTGTAGGCGCATGGTTCCCCCGTACAAACGTACCTGATCGGGGCTATGGGTGACTTGAATCAGGTTTTTTTGGCTCTCGATTTCTAATTCTTTGGGAAAATAGCGCACCCCGTTGATCTGGAAAGAAACTTGCGGCTTTTCTTTGAGTAAAACACTATTAATATAGGGTTGATTGTGGCCTTTGGTTTGCAAACTGGTCAGCAACCAACGTCGCACTAGGGGATTTTCATAAACTTCTCGCTTTGCCCAAACCTGCCAGCGTCCGGGTTGGGTAATTTCTACTTTAATGCCCATTTTTGCCCAATTTTTGGCGCTATTTTCGGCGGTTTCAAAAGTGGCGTGGTCGCTCAAAATGACTTTTTCTTGGAGGATGGGAGAAGCGAGGGGACGGGGAATAACTTCTAATTGTAGGCGATTGGTTTGCAGAGTTTGGGATTGGCCATCTTCTCCCACCATGCGGAGGGCGAGATTATCACCACTGGTACTGCTCAGGGTTAATTTTTCCTTGGCTTCATCGCCAAAACGTTGGACAATGCCCACTCTCAGAAGGACATCCTTGGCTATAGCGGCAGGAATTAGGGTTAAACTGAGCAAGATCGCCGCAGTTATGGAACCGATGCTAATTATTGGTTTTTTTTCCTTTATCTTTAGCATAAAGTCAAGTATCTGTTAATAAGTTTTCATAAAAGTTGAGGATATTCAGAGATTATAGCAGCAAGCTATCAGCTTTTTAGCCATCAGACTTCGGCGTGAGCTTTTGTCGAACGCTTTTTGCTCCTCACTTCCCACTGATAACTGATTACTGCTCACTGAAAAGTCTCCCCACTTGCCAATTCATAATTCATAATTCATAATTCCCATCTAACTTCCCCCATCGCTGATAATGCGTAAACGTACCATTTTCTGGCCACCTTCATCCAGTTCCACTTCGATCACTTCACTGGTTAAACTTTCCAAACAGGTTAACATCGATCGCAGATGGGGATTACTTGCTCCCGTATCCACATAGAGGCGATCGGACAAACTACCTAAACGTTTCCAAGTAGTATAAAGTTTAGCCACGGCTTGCTCTAATTGTGTGGCTTGTTTAACCAGATCCGCCGCCGTATTGAGGCAATCGACGCGCAAAGCTTCTTCTAGAGCCATTTCGATATCTAAATTACCCCGTCGGAGAGTTTGTACTTGGGCCGCCGCATCGAGATATTTGGCTAAACTGCGTGCTTCCGAGGTGATTAATTTTACCGTGTCCACATCGGGATTAGCGGCGATTTCTTGACGGAGAGTGTCGATATGAGTATCGGGTAACTTTTCTAATTCTTTCACTAGGGGAGCGAGATGACGCGCCGGTAAACTGCCATCGCTGGCTTTTTCTTTCACTTCATCGGGTAGTAAATCTGAACTCATCGCTGTCCATTCATCGGCCAATTGCTTCACCTCCCGACGGGTAATTCTCTCCCCTTGTCGGGCCGCATCACTGACTAATTTTTGAATTTCGGGGGCAGATTTGGCCGTTTCTACGAAGGCGCGTTTACTAAAATTATTGATACTATCGGGATCCAGTTGTCCTTCCGCCAGGAGAGTATCAGCACTATTAGCCAATTGAATCAGAGCATAAGCTTGACTTTTAGTGATTTCTCGCTGTTTTAACCAGTTCAAAAAGCCTGTACCGCGACTATCACCGCCTTGCTTCTCCCGATCGCGAATAGCTCGCAAAATTCGCCCCCGCCAGATTTCCGTTTGCAAATCAAAGCGGTCGCAAACTTTCCAAAAAGAATCCAGTTGCTGCTGAAAGTCATGATCTTGGATGGTTTCATCTTCGGGATCCGGCAGTTGAAAGTTAAACTCTAGAGGCGTTTCAAAGGCATCAATGATCGCGGAGGTGTCGGAGGAGAACGTGGCAGCATCAACCATAGGATAGACTCGGCAGTTAATCGGGCATTTTATCTTAACTCGCTCTGGCAACCCCCGACAAGCCGATTAATCATCAGCCACAGTTAATAGTAAATCCTGTTTAAAAGGTGTAGGAGAGTGGGAATTATGAATTATGAATTAGGAAGTGGGGAAGTGGGGGAAGTGGCTCTTCTGGTTTCTGTGTGGAAACGAGGTCTATACTGATAGAATATCCGCAAAATAGTCCTAAAAGTCTTGCCCAATAAGCACTTCAGGATTCCATAAGCAAAAATTATCACACAAAGTCGAGAAGAGCCGGGAAGTGGGAAGTGGGAATTATGAATTATGAATTAGGGATTGGGGGGACTCGGACTGGTGACAGGTGCGGGAGAAATCGATGGATTGGAAGCGGGATGACGACCCAAGAATTGCCAAGCGATCGCAGCCAGCAAACCGAGAACACCGACAGCGATCGCTACCACGACTAGGGGTGAAACCCTAGTGAGCGCGGGGGGAGAGGTAGGACTAGGAACAGAAGAAGATGGGGGGGTGGGAGTGGGTATTGCTGTCACCACTTCTTCTCCGGAGTAGGTGTCTCCGCTGTGATCAAAATCTTGGTCATTAAGATCGGGAATAATCCGTTCTTTGGCCTCAGCATAAATTAAAGGCCTGACAGGTTCAGCCGCAGGAACTACCCGACAATAAACTAGGGCGATGGTGGAGTTATCGTGACCGTTTTTCTGGTTAGCTAGTTGTAATAAACTTTCCCCCACGGCGGTTACATTTTTCTCTCCTCGCAAAAGAGGCACAATTTCACTGTCCCAGTATTGTTCTACCCGATCGTAATCACTTAAACCATCGGAACAGAGGAGAAAAACACAGTCTTGATCAACAATCAGCCTCTGAACGGTGGGATAGAGATTAGTGGCGCTACTCATGCCCAAAGCTTGCACCAAGGCCCCGGCGTTGGGATACTGTATGGCATCACGATAGAGGAGATAGCCTAATTTCACTTCCCTAGAAGCGAGATCATCATCCACCGTCACTTGATGACAACTGTGGGCAGTAATCCAATAGATGCGGGAATCCCCCACATGGGCCGCGTACATTTCCTGGGCCTGGGCAAAGGCCATAACTAGAGTCGTACCCATGCGCCGGCGATCTTGTCTTGACTCCTGATCGTTGCGTTGACTGATCAGATCATTGGTGACACGAATCGCCTGTTCGAGGACAAGACTGTAACTATCGGGATAGATTTCAATATCACTGGTGGGACTGGGATTAATTTCCCTAGGCAGGGTTTCGATCGCCAATTGAGCAGCGATTTCGCCCCCTTCCTGACCGCCGATACCATCACAGACAATCGCCAGGGGATTTTGACCATTAGTCAGGGTGATGGCCTGATTAGCCGGGGGATAACAGGCATCCTCGTTGTGTTCCCGCAGCGGACCGGTATCGGTGCAGGTGAAAATCTCATAGCTGCGTTCTTGACCTGCACCGTAGTGCTGTAGTGCATAATCGAGGATAGCGATCAGGGATTCCGGGCGATCGAGATCACCGGATTCTAGCTCTTGGGTCAGGGATGCGAGAAAATCTTGAATATTAGCGGCTGCCGTCGGCATCAGACCGGCCCACAGGGCCCCTAAATCTCGTAAATTGGGAGCGGCAGCCTCGTCTTTGCTTAATTCTAGCAATTGCAGCAGCTGATTATTCACTCTCGTCAGAAAAGGGTTAAGCAGACTGGAAACCACAGCTTTTTTCTGGAGGGGATGCCAGAGTTTGGCCATTTGCCATAACCAGTGAATTTGTCTTAAATCGGAAGCTTGCGACCAAACCTCGGCCAAAGTGGGCAATAGTTCTGGATAAATTAATTCTCCCGTTTCGTCGAGGGGAATAGTGCCGTATTCCAACAGCCAGATGTCCATATTTAGGCGTTCATCGGGACTGGGAATATAGCCATAGACTTGGGGAATATGGAGATGGAAGGGTAACAATTTTAGGTAGAGGGAAATCCAGCTAGGAGGTTCGTCCGGCGCTTGGGGTGCTTGAGCGGGTTTAGTATCAAGAACAATTTGTGGTTGTTTGACCAAATAACGATTATCAATTAGCTCGCCAACATGATAATAGGTTCTCACCCAATCACCCATCATCCATAAATAGCGCTTAACTAAAGGAGTACCGCATTTTTCACAGAATCTATTAGTGAGAGCGTTCGGGGATAGACAGGTTAAGTTTTGACATTGGAGGGTTGTCAGGGAGTCCATGAAAACTGCTTACTCCTAAAGCGCGGTTAGTATAGGTTAATAAAATAGCGTGTTTTTATCCACGATGACTGCCAGTATATTGCAGTGTTTCCCAAATTTTACCCTTTGTCGCTCGATCAGGAATAATTAATGCTGACAGTGCCATCTCTAGGGGTATGTCTGGGGTTGGGGAAGTGGGAATTATAAATTATGAATTATGAATTGGGGAGGTGGGGAAGTGGGGGAGTGGGAATTATGAATTATCAATTATCAATTATGAATTATGAATTGGGGAAGTGGGGTGTGGGGGAGTGGGAATTATGAATTATCAATTATGAATTGGGGAGGTGGGGAGACCACTTCATGCGCTTTGCGGGGGGAAGTGGGGAAATTGAACTAAAACCCCAAAACCCCAAAACCCGAAAACCCTATCACCCCAAAACCCGAAAACCCTATCTCCTGTCTCCTGACAGTTTCTAAATATTTTTCAACATCAGCAAAGAGCGAGTTTGAAAGCCGAGATTTTGGTAGAGAGTGAGAGCATTGTCGTTATTGATGAAGACTTGTAAACCGATGCGGGTTTGTCCGCGACTTTTTGCCCAATCCTTAGCTCGATCGATTAGTGCGCTGGCGATACCTTGGCGACGATGCTGGGGATCGACGTAAATTAGAAAAATATGACCATAGCGATCGCCTGTCACCTGATCGACGGCGCTCCCCATCCAGAGACAAGCGATCGCCGTTTGTTGTCCTTCAACGATCCACAGGGGAGTATCGAGGCAAAAAAACTGTCTGACTGTATCAGCTAGATGGGAGAGGTTTTTTTGTTCGGGAAAAAATTCTTCATAGGTGCGGGTGAGAAAATTAATTAGTAGATAGCGATCGCCAGTTTTTCCCAGTCGCAGCCGATAATCTTCGGGAAGGTTAGCCATGCCAAGGATAAGAGAAAATTATGCCCAGGGATGGCTCGATCGGAGCGGGTGCCGCTAAATCTGCCGGTAAAAAAATCCGGATGCCAGTGGCAACCAGAGCCACTAAAAACACGAAGATAGTCAGGAGGGGAGCGATATATTGCCGAAAAAAAGCCATAATTATTTGATCTCTAAACTGCTGTTCTTTCTATTTTAGGGATTGCCAGTTAAGATATCAGCAATTAAAAAAAAATTCGCCCAAAAAAAAGTGACCGGCATACCGATCACTAGAAACCGACAACTAGACTATGACTAAACACCGATTAAATCTAACGAAGGTGCAAATAGGCCGCCTCTGCTTCTAATTGACGCACTAAAGCTTCATTTCCCTGCGCTCTAGCTACTTCCAGTCGGTGTTGCAAATTTCTGCGAAGTGTTTCTCTATGAGCGACGGTGGCCTGTGTTAGGACTTGCTGACGATTTTTGTTCATGATGGACAGACTTTTGAGCGACTTAACTTACCTTATATCTAAATCATAACATTCTCCTTGGTAAACTGTATCTTTAGTTACTGAATTTGGCGTTAAGATTTATTAAAGCCATTGGCCACCCTAGGGACAAGTCGATGACGGAACAGGCACTAATAACCCTTACTAGCGATTTTGGACTACAGGACGGTTATGTGGGCATGATCAAGGGAGTAATCGCGGGAATTGCCCCCCATGCTCGCACGATCGATCTTAATCATCAAATTTCGCCCCAAGACCTTTACGCTGGTCGTTTTATCCTCCTGAATGCCTATCAATATTTTCCCCAAGGCACTATTCATCTGGCAGTCATAGATCCGGGGGTAGGAAGCAAAAGACGCGGGGTAGGGATTCGTTTTGCCAGTGGTTATTTAGTTGGTCCAGATAATGGTTTATTTAGTGGCATTTTAAGCCAATCTCCCGCTATATCCGCCGTTAATCTCAATAATTCTTCCTATTGGCGCACCCCTAACCCTAGCACTACTTTTCACGGTCGTGATATTTTTGCTCCTGTGGCCGCTTATTTGTCCCGGGGAGTACCCCTAGAAATGTTAGGTGAGATTATTGATCCCGATAGCTTGCAACAATTAGCGATCGCTGTTCCCCAGATCGAGGAAGATAAAATTAGGGGTCAAATTCAATATATTGACATTTTCGGCAATTTAATCAGCAATATCCCCAATTATCTCCTAGAAGGAAAAAATTGGTCAGTGCAGTTGGGACCAAAAATTATCCCCGCAAAAAACACCTACAGTGATGTTCCTTCGGGGGAAATAGTCGCTTTTATCGGTAGTCACGGGGGGTTAGAAATTGCTGTCAATAGTGGTAGCGCCCAAAGGCAATTACACCTAAATATTGGCGATGCGATCGAGGTTACAATAGACAGGGGTTAGGAGACAGGAGACGGGAGATTATTTTGGCTCTTCCAGAGGAGTTATACCAATTTTCAATAGTCGTGACTAACATCTGAAAGTGCAATTCCTTTCTCCGAGAGGGATTGCGCTTTGAAATGATCAACTAAGTCTGTCATTACTTTTGAAAAATGATCTTATGATATTTTAGCAGAAAATAATCCACGCAAGCCTTGCCAAGTAAAGTTCACCAGAATTCAAAAAAGCAATTTTAATAAAAAAAGCTTTTTGCTTGGTTGGATTCCAGCCTATTTAAGGGGTTAGGCTCATTTAAACTACTAATTTGCTATAACCAGTCTAGGAGAGCCATTATTTTTATTTATTCTCCCCAATTCATCATTCATCATTCATCATTCCCACCCCCCACTGATAACTGATAACTGATAACTGATATAGCGTTTTAATCAATTCTCATACTAATATCTAACCAAGTAGAACGGGTAATTGGGGCGCTAGTGGAAATATAATCTACTCCTGTTTCGGCAACGTTGCGAATGCGATCGAGGGTAATATTTCCCGATGCTTCTATTTTGGTTTTACTATTAAAATTGCGGATCATCTCCACAGCAGTTTGCATCATCTCTAAATCCATATTATCTAACATAATGATCTCTACTTGCTGCTGCAGGGCCTGATTCACTTCTTCTAATTGGCTGGTTTCTACCTCAATTGTGAGAGGATAGGGCATATTTTGCCGTACACGACGCACTGCTTCCTCGATGCTGCCGGCAGCTTGAATATGATTATCTTTAATCATAATTGCATCATCTAACCCCAAACGATGGTTAATAGCGCCACCGATCCCGGAGGCATATTTTTCTAAAATTCGTAATCCGGGGGTAGTTTTGCGAGTATCGACCAACCTTGTCGATAAATCGGCAATTTTCTCCACATACTGACGAGTGGCAGTAGCAATCCCACTCAAACGCATGGCAAGATTTAAAGCGACTCTTTCCCCGATTAACAGCGCATCGAAGGAACCTTCTATCTCGGCAATAACTTTAGACTTGGGGCAGAATTCTCCTTCGGCAACGGTGGGGGTAAAGTGAATAGTGGGGTTAAGCAGTTGAAAAACTCGTTCAGCTACGGGTAAACCAGCAATAACTCCCGCTTCCTTGGCAATCCAAGTAGCTTGACCGATTTTAGCATGACCGAAGAAAATTGCTTGGGTGGTGCGATCGCCTCTACCGAGATCTTCTCGTAACCAGTTTTCTAACAAGGGATCAAGAACTAATAGGGGCGGTAACATAGAATTTATCGAAAAAATCGGGACGTATTTATTTTAAGTCTAGGAATGTTTGACCTTTTTGTAAACTTTCTTTAATTGAAACTTATCCCTTCATAGATTAACTCGATCGCACAGTGAAAATCGAGACTAGATAGAATAATTTCTTCCCCCTGACTATAAGCGCAGTAAAACCAAATTTTATCTTCACCGCGACGATAAACCTCAACACTGATCGATTCGGGATCGACTAAAACGTATTCTTGTAAACTGGGAATCTGACGATAATATTGTAACTTTTTAGTGCGATCATAGTTTCCTGTGCTAGGGGAAAGCACTTCAATAATCACTTGTGGATGTTGAATAAAATTACGAGATTCTCTATCCCTAAAATCGCAACTAATCACCAAATCGGGATAAAAATAACGACTATTATTAGCTTGTACTTTTGCATCAGATACATTCACCCGACAGCCTCGCGGACGGAGATGAGAATATAAAGTTCTGTAAAAATTCAAGGTAATATCATTATGGGGCAGACTACCCCCAGTCATGGCGATAATTTCCCCATCAATGTATTCATGGCGCAATTCCTGGGTAGCTTCCCATTCTAGATACTCTTCCGGGGTCATTCTTTCTGGGTATTGAGGTTGAGCGATCATTTTTATTTTTCCTTGTCAACTAACTAAATTAATATCCCATTTCCTTTTTATGTTATAGCATTTTCTCGCCCGAAGATTGAAGAATAGTCATAATTAAGCGGTGACTGATTACCCTAATGATAAGATGGAGAGAGAAAGCATTATTATCGCAGGTCGCTAAGATGACAAAAACAATTGCCGATATCATGACTCCCAATCCCATCACCGTCACCGCTAACACTTCTCTGTCGGAAGCAGTGAAGATTTTGGCCGAAAAGCGGTTTAGTGGTTTACCCGTGGTGGATGACAAGATGCGACTGATTGGGGTTATCTCCGAAACTGACCTTATGTGGCAGGAAACGGGAGTAGAAGCTCCTCCTTACATTATGCTCCTCGATAGCGTCATCTATCTACAAAATCCTAGCCGTCACGAGAAATTACTCCATAAAGCTCTCGGTCAAACCGTGGGGGAGGTAATGACCGATAAACCTATTAGTATCACGGCTGATCGCCCTTTGAAAGAAGCGGCCTCGTTAATGTACGATCGTCATGTGCGTCGTTTACCGGTAATTGAGGAAGAAACCCACAAAGTAATCGGTATTATCACTCGCGGCGATATCATTCGCGATATGGCAAAATCGGAAGCATAATTGTTTTTCTAAGGCAACAATTAACTAAAAGATCTTGAACAAATGAATCAATCTCAGGAAACGGTTACTTATTCCCTAGAAACTATCTTGATGCGGATTGAGGGAAAAATCGATTCGTTACAAAAAGATGTGACGGATTTAAAGGTAGGACAAGCGGTGTTAACGGGGAAAGTTGAGGGAATGGAAAATCGACTAAACTCATTAGAAGGAAACCAAAAATATCAGGTTTGGGCATTAATTGTCCTCTTAGCTGGGGCAATTGTGAAAACTTTTTTTCTGAGCAGTAATCCCTAAATTCTTATTTCCCTTGCAATTTCTCTAAAAACTATCAGGATGAAGCGCCGTCAATTTCTCACTAATTCCGCCCTAACTGCTGTTAGTTTTTCCCTAATTCCTAGAAAAGTTATTAGTAATAATTTTCCTCTAATTAAACCGCCACATCTACAACCAGGGGACGGAGTGGGTATTATTAGTCCGGCGGGGGCAACTTTTAAAGAAGATGATTTAAATATAGTTATCGAAGCAGTTAAAGCCCTAAAATTAGTCCCAAAAGTTGGTCAATACGCTTTAGATCGTTATGGTTATCTAGCCGGTAAAGATGGCGAGCGAGCGTCGGATATAAATCAATTTTTTGCCGATGATACTATTGCCTTAATTTTACCAATTCGTGGCGGTTGGGGAAGCGCTCGTTTATTACCTTATCTCGACTACGATTTAATTCATCGTCATCCGAAAATTATCTGTGGTTTTAGTGATATAACTTCTTTATTATTAGCTATTTATGCCAAAACTGGTTTAGTTACTTTCCATGCTCCCAATGGCTTTTCTAGTTGGCGCACTGCTCAAACTGAAAGCTTTCGACAAGTTTTATTTTCTGGGGAAAAGTTGACTTTTAGAAATCTTCCCGATCCCGATGATGCTAATCGTTTAATGCAGGTAAAAAACCGCATCCAAACTATTACTAAAGGTCAAGCAAAAGGTAAATTAATCGGTGGTAATTTGACCACTTTAGCCTCGATCGCAGGTTCTCCCTATCTACCAGATTTTAACGGAGCTATCTTATTTTTAGAAGATATTGGTGAAGATGTTTATGAAATTGATCGACTGTTAAATCAATTAAAATTAGCGGGAATTTTCGATAATTTAGCTGGATTTATCTTCGGTCAATGTAGCAATTGTAGTGCTGATAGTGACTATGGTTCCCTGACTTTAGAAGAAGTGATCCGAGAATATATTCAACCCTTAAAAATTCCCGCTTGTCTAGGATTAACTATCGGACATTTGGAGATTATCGAGACTATGGCTATTGGTATTGAGGTAGAATTTGATGCTAATCGGGGAACAATTACCATGTTAGAATCGGCGGTTAGTAAACCCTAAAATAGCTGACTGTTGCTATTCCCTTTTTTAACTGATAAAGGAATATTTAGACTGGCGAAGTTACACTAAATCCGTTGAGTATAGGCTAGTTATGAGGAGAGGCACTCATGCAAGAGGCAAAAGCTTCAGAAACTGATTACTGATTACTGATAAGTACCTAAGCAAAATTAATTACACATATCTAACCACCTCTTGCCTCTTGTCTCTTGCCTCTTGCCTATCTTCACTAGGAAATTAATTTTGCACGACTACTTAACTGATAACTGAAAAAGCTGATTACTGTCGCGGTTGTACGGGGAACCCTTGACGCTGCAACACTTCCGCCGCATCTTGGCCCGGTTGATAGTTGATACCGAGGGTAGAAGTGGCTGTATCTTCGATGATTTTGGGGGTGAGGAGAATAATCACCTCACTGCGACTATTACTATTGGTACGACTGCGGAATAAAGCCCCTAAAATGGGAATATCGCCTAAAATCGGCACTTTCGTCTCAGAACTTTGTTGTGTTTCTTGGATAATCCCAGAAAGAATTAAACTCTGTCCATCCCGGAGGCGAACTAAACCAGAAGTTAATTCCCGACGAATCAGAGGGGTAAGGGTGTTACCAGAGTTGATACCACCACTGTTAAATTCAATTGGCGGACCGGGAGAAGCCACGGTAGGGCTAACGGAGAGGGAAATAAAGCCGTTATCATCCACCTGATCGACGTTTACCGCTAAAGTTAAGCCCGCATCAGCCAACACAGGAGTGATAGTCCGCACCCCACTGAGCGGATCCACTTCCGTCTGCACACTTTCTAAAACTTTCTGAGTTAGCTTAACGGTGGCCTGTTGACCTTCCTGCACCACCAGGGAGGGATCGGTGAGAATCTTGGCATTTCCTGTCTGAATTGACGCTTGCAGGGTCATCAGGAATTTTTGGGGATATTGAAATAGGGTCGGGGGTTCGTAGGTGAAGACATCTGGTTTAGCAGGTGTAGTGACTCCGGTGATGGGATTGAACGTGGCTGGCTCGCCTGGTGTAAATTCACTCAATCCGGGCTGAAAAGGGTTATTAAAGCGGCCAAAGCTGGGGCGGGTGTAAGGACTTATACTTTGGCTAAATTGATTAAAACCTTGGACAATATTGCTAAAGGGTGCATTCTGAATGTCAAGAAAAGGTTGAATTTCTGCTGTCCCCGTACCCGATATGATATCGAAAATCGGCACAACAGGCTGTGCGAAAGCCCCCGGTTTGGATACAGTTGAGCTACTAGGTGGGTTCATGTTACCAAAGTTCAGCACTGCCGCCCCGTTATCCTGAACGAAGAAACCATCGTTAAAACCGAAGGAAAAACTACTGCTAAAACTGTCGGTATTGATCAGGTTAACATCGATAACTTTGACATTAACCACCACCTGACGGCGACGGGCATCTAGTTGGGTTAATAAAGAGGTGGCGATCTGGACTTGCCGGGGTTCGCCGATTAAATTGATAGAATTAAGGCGATCATCGGCGGCAATTCTTAAACCAGTTAAAAGTAGGGCCGCTTTTGAGCCTTCTGTGTTTTGGGGTTCCAGTGCCTCTAGGGTGGGAGGAATATCCCGGCGACCGATGACTCGTCCAGTGAGGGGATCGACGATATCCTCGGTTTTGGTAACTAAACGCTGGTATTCTGCCCCTTGGGTGGCGAGGAAAGTGGCGGCACCAACGGCTTTAACTTGATTGAGACGCAGGGTGCGGCTAATCAGATTACGAGCGCCCTGGGGTAATTGCGCTCCGACAAAGATGGTTTTACCCTGACGGTTGGCCTGGAGTCCAGAAATTAATAAGACGGCGTTAAAAATGTTTTCCACCGATTCGTTAGTAAATTCCAAGGAAACTGTCTGAGAGGTGGCGTTAGTTTCCCCCTGGGCGCTGGTGAAAACGACGTTATAACCGGCATAGTAAGCAAGGGTCATTAACACTTCTCTAGCGGAAGCTTCCCGGAGTAAAACACGAGGTAAAATCTTATTAATATCGAATTTGACCTTTTCGGCACTAGCATCGATGTTAGAGATGGCAATATCTCCCACTGGTGGGGCGACGGCCCGGGGTAGGGTGGGAGCGCCTGGGGCTTGGGGTACGCCTTGAATGATAATTTCGGGGTTGGGAACCATGGGCGCACTTTGGGCGAGCAGTTTTTCACTGGCTAAAATGCTGATTTCCTTTTCTACGGCCGCGCTGGAAGGGACAAGCTGATTTGGCGACTTTTGTAAATTTTCTTTACTAAACTCTTGCCAAAATTCAATTTTTGATGTACCGGATTTTAACTCTGAACCATGGAAGGAAATGGGGGTTTCGGCCAAGACGCTCAGGGGAGCCATCAATAAAAACGAGGCAATTTGCGGGATAAACAGGACATAACGGGACAGATTCACTTTAACTTCACTCCTCAACAATTACGCGATTCAACGGACAAAAAAGGCAATACTCACACCGGATTGAAGACTATTATTGGGGCGGACTAGCAGGAGGTTGACCTTTGGCGGGGGGTTGACCTTCGGCGGGGGGTGGTGCTGCTAATTTCGCTAATTCTTCGGCACTGAGAGGAATAATCACATCGAGAAGAAAGGTGGTAGTCACGGGTTTATCGCCTTGGGTAACAATAGTGGCTTTATTTTTGCCGGTACTAAGCACTTTAACCGTCGATCCTTGCTTTTCCATCTGGGTATTGAGACTGTTCAGCAAAATGAGCGGCTGTAATCTTTCTAAATCCCGAATAACCTCTTGAGTTTTAGCATAGTTCCCTTCCATCTTGACGTTAAAAGTTTGACGTTTGAGCTTATTATTAACCTCACTACCGAGGGAACCATCGGAGACCACCACTGGTTCTAGTCCTTGGGGTTGAAAACTAACCAGCTTAACATCGCGAGACTTAAAGATATTACTAACATCTAAGAGAATAGTGCTTAAGTCCCTTTCTTTAGCAAAAAGCGAGAGAATTTTCTGTTCAATAGCTTTTTGTTGTTGTAACTGACTCTCGATTTTTTGGAATTCTGAAAATTCGAGACGGCTTTTTTGTTGATCTAGCAGTTGTTTTTTGTTGGCTGCATCGGTTTGCAGTTGCTGCCAGGTATTATAAGCGGGCATCACCCAGTTAAAAAGCAGATAGAGGGAGCCAAGTAAACCTACCACAGCGGCAGCGATGCCACTATTACGGGGGGTAAAAGTTATCCCGAAAGCGATAGGATACTCCTCAAATTCCTCTAATTTCAGCTTCTCAAATTCTTCGTTAAAGGTCATGGTTGAATAGCTCCTTGGCTTTTGAGAGTATTAATCCTAGTAACAACTCCGATCGCGCCATTCCTGGCGAGATTGGGCAGTTGTTGAGTAGCGGGAGTATCACTTAATTGGGCGGTGATCACAAATTGAACCACTTGGGGGAAAGTAATATTAATATTTTTGTACTGATTAGCCACCTCTACGGGTAAATCGGCCAGGGCAGCACTTTCGATCACCGTTTTCTTCCCCTCTAAAAAAGGAGAAGCTTGTAGGGTTAAGAGATAATCATTGACTACTTCGTAATTACTGGCAAAACCACTGATTTTTAAGCGAGTAGCCGGATTGGGTTGCCCTTGATTGGGGTTTGCGGGAACCTCCACCTGTTGCACACTATTTAACTGCACACTAGGAGGAGTTTGTTGGCGAATTTCTTGGAGAAGGGCTGACCAAGGCCTAATCTGATTGAATACACCCACCAGAGCTTTATTTTTTGCTTCTACCGCTTTTAGTTCCCCTCTGATGTCTTCTAGTTTTTTACTTTCGACTTGTACTTGACCTAATTCCCCGTCCAGTTGCTGAATTTTGGCCTGAGTTGCGCCAGTTTTCCAACCGACGGTTACACCGAGTAATACCGTCAGTGCCAATAATCCGGCCCCCACTCCCCCACCGATGAACAGGGGTACTTGTTTACTCAGGTTAATAACGGTGGAAATCTCGAAGTTAGAGGTTGTTTGGACTGTTCGGTTAAGATGGCGATCTTTGAGAAAATTAACGTCAAGACTATACATAATTTTTGTCTATACCTCCCGCAATCCTAAACCGAGAACTGTTCCTAATCCCGGTCTTTGGGTATTAGGAATCTCTTGATTGATATCTAAGTTCAGGGCTGCGATCGGATCGATGGGCATGGTAGGGATGCTGAGACGTTGAGTAAAATATTCGTCTAGTTGCGCTAAACCGCCCCCGGGACCTGCTAAAAGTAACTGGACAATTTCCATTTCCAGTTCATCAGTTTGGTTAAGATAGAAATTAATTGATCGCCGCAATTCATCGGTTAATTCCCCTAAAACCCGCATCAGTGCCGCCATCCCGGCGGTAGTAAAGGTTCTGGAAGCACTAGTATTGGTGCCAAGACTATCAAAGGCAGTAGTCGGGATTGTCATCCCCAAAAGAATCTCAGGACTGCGGGAACTGGGCAAATTCATCGCCCTGGAAATGGCATTTTGTAACTGGAAAGTGCCGATGGGGACAGTGCGGGAAAATTGGGGAACGCCGTCCACCACGATGGCAATTTCCGTGTTATCAAATTCTATATCGACAATAACGGTAGCTTCATTGGAACTAAACTGTCGCAACTGATCGCGAATCGTCCGAATTAGGGCAAAACTATTAATTTCTAGTACATCTACCTGTAATCCTGCCCGTTGCAGGGTTTCCATATAGGAATCGGTGATCTCCCGACGAGTAGCTACCAGCAAAACCTGCACCTTTTCGATGCCGTCTTCATCCTCAAAGTAGCCCAGTTTTTGGTAGTCGATATCCACTTCCTCGCGCGGATAGGGAAGGTATAAATTAGCTTCATGATTTAAGACCAGATCGCGCAATTCCTCCTCGTCCAATTCCGAGGGAATGGCGATAATCCGGATAATTGACTCGCGCATGGGGACAGCAGTAGCGACTCGTTTGCTAGTAATTTTATTTTCCTTGAGGACTTCTTGGATTAATTCCGCTAAAGCGACGGGATCGACGATTTTTCCCTCCTCAAAGATGCCTTCTGGGATATCCGACGAACAATATTTAACTAATTTATAATTTTGTTTCTGTTTGGCGATCTGAACCACATTAAGGCGCTCTGGGGTAATCTCTAACCCAATACCTTGAGTTTTTTTTGTCAATAGCTTCTTAAAAAAACTTACCATAGATTTTCTGGGGCAGCTCTAAGGGAATTAGTGATTAACAAAGCCAATAATTTTTTGACCTGATTTTATCTAGTCTCGATCAAGGCAGTAAATTAGTCTATAAACGATCCTGACTGGGTAAATTACCCAGAAAAGGTAAAAATCGAGAAGGAGAGAAGCTATTTCGGCACTGAACACTAACCCGATTATCTGTGTTCAGATCGAGGTTAATCTTGACTGGGTGAGGGGAGAGGAAGCACCTATTGATGATGATATTGTAATCAATTTTGGTGAAAGAACCAAGTCTAGACAAAAAACCTAGTTAACCGCTCCATCTCGTTTCCTACTCCGGAAAAATTCGCCTTCGTTAGTTAGATTACCCAAATATCTCAAGAAAATTTCAATTTTTCTAGGCACTATTTTTTCTTGACTCTGGGAAACCGGCGCTCAAATGCTTCTGACGGGCGTGATTTTCCCCTATAATTAGGAGTTTGCACAGTGACAAAAGAAGTTAAGGAGCGATTTCGATGGCACGAATGTACTATGATGAGGATGCCAATTTAGATTTATTAGCGGGAAAAACGATCGCTATTATTGGTTATGGTTCCCAGGGTCATGCCCACGCATTAAATCTCAAGGATAGTGGCGTTAATGTGATTGTTGGTCTATATCCCGGCAGTAAATCGGCCATCAAAGCCAAAGAAGCCGGTATTCCGGTTTATGATGTGGCCGAAGCCGCTAAAATTGCCGACTGGATCATGATCCTCTTACCGGATGAAGTGCAGAAAACGATTTATATCAACGAAATTGCCCCGAATTTAAGCGCAGGCAAGGTGTTATCTTTTGCCCACGGCTTTAATATTCATTTTGGTCAAGTGGTTCCCCCAGATAATGTCGATGTGGTGATGGTCGCCCCCAAAGGACCGGGCCATCTCGTCCGTCGCACCTACGAACAAGGTCAAGGAGTCCCCTGTTTATTCGCCGTCTATCAAGATGCTACTGGCCAAGCACGCGATCGGGCGATGGCCTACGCTAAAGGTATCGGTGGCACTCGGGCCGGGGTTTTGGAAACCACTTTCCGCGAGGAGACAGAAACCGACCTTTTTGGCGAACAAGCAGTATTATGCGGCGGTTTAAGCGCTTTAATTAAAGCTGGCTTTGAAACCCTCGTAGAAGCTGGTTATCAGCCCGAATTAGCCTATTTTGAGTGTTTACACGAGGTAAAACTGATCGTCGATCTGATCGTCGAGGGCGGTTTAGCGAAAATGCGCGATAGTATTTCCAATACAGCCGAGTACGGTGACTATACTCGCGGTCCGCGGGTGGTGACGGAAGCGACTAAGGCCGAAATGCGGAAAATCCTCCGGGAAATTCAATCGGGACAATTCGCCAGAGAGTTTGTCCTCGAAAATCAAGCAGGTAAACCGGGGTTCACCGCTATGCGTCGTCAAGAAGCAGAACATTCGATCGAAGAAGTCGGCCAAGATCTGCGGGCGATGATGAGTTGGCTAAAACGCTAGTTCTCTTTTTTTTCGGTGGGGGGTTGGACGCAACCAGGCAATTCTTGCCCTTGCGTCCGTCCCTACTCCCCACTCCCCAAAAGGAAAACTTTCATTTTAGTAGATCGCCTCCCGTGATTTGACTAGACCGATCGCCCGTAAACCGGCAATGACACCACAACCGATCACCATACCGACGAGGGAACGAATCAGATTTTCTATGGGAACGATCGGAATTAAAGCGATCCAGACTTCTTCTGGCCAGTTAAAAATCGAGTAGGTAATGGCGACGGCTCCTAAATGGGAGAGGCCGCTGGCGGTCCAGGTACCCCCAAAAATTCCCGCCGCTACTAGGGCTAAATTGCTACCTTTGATCCAATGAGGAAAAAGAGTCCGGGTTGGTAAGATAAATAATACCAAAGCCGACCAATCGACGAAAGCGCCAGCAATAAAGACTTGTGGCGAAATGCCGTTCAGTCCGATCGCCCGGTTAGCGTAGATGAATAGGGGAATCAGAAAAATTAACGTCAATCCTAACCACCAATAACGGCGTTTTTTGCCTAAAACCATCGTTCCTGCCACAAAACTGGACAAAATCGCCCCAAAGACCGAAATAGCGGGAATTCCTGCCGTGTAGGGGGCAAGGAAAGTCCCAATTAAGGCCCCAATGCCACTAGCGATCGCTCCAGCGATCGGGCCGAGTAACCAACCCAAAAGGGGAAAAACTGCTTGACTGAGGGGCATACTACCGCCAGAAGCGAGGACAATGGAGAAGGGAATAAAAGAAAGGGTAGTGACAATGGCCGCTAAGACGACAATATAGGCGATCGGCGCACCATCAATAGCGGCACTACTGACAGCTTCCACTTTGCGTTCTTCCCCTTCGGGGATAATATCTAGGGTCATAGTTGCAAGGGTAATTCTAACTTTTCTATCATCCTCTGGTTTTATGTGCTTCGGGCAGTTAATGACCAACGTTATAGCAGAGGATTTGAGCAAGCGGAAAGGAGGCAGTCGCTGCATCCCTACCGGTGTACGCTCCTGTGGGGACTTCCTCTGCCATATTTTTCTTAACCAAGAATCTTAATGATATTTTAAGATTTTTTAAAAAACCGTCCCTATCGGAGATGAACGTATATCCTAGAGGGGAGCGAGTATAAATTCTTATTCCCGTTCAATCGCCCCCCAATTCTCTGGAGATCAGCACCCATGCTTACTTTGCTCCGTTCTCTGCTATTTTCCACCCTATTAAGTTTTGTTGCCCCCGTCCTCCTGGTGGGTTCAATTTTAACTGCTTTATTCGCCACCAGTCACGTCCCCGGCTTTACTTGGGTTTGTCAGGCGGGTTTTAGCCAAATCCTGCAATTTTTAACCATTTTTGGTGGCGGTTATCCCCTACAAGGAATGTTAACCATCGCTGTTACTTTTGCTTTTGTTGGCAGTTTATTCGATTTATTTAACTTTTACGTCTATCAAACCAATCGGGGACAGTAACAGACAAAGGGTGATAGGGACTGTCTAGAATGGGAATGAGGTTTTTATGGGATCGAATCGTCTATGCGCCTTATTTTCTCCCGTTTTTGGCTATTAACAATAATTTCTCTGCTGCTCAGCCTGAGTATCGGGGTTATCAATCCCCAAACCAGTTTCGCACTCTCGTGGATGGATTTACTTTTTCGGGGTGTGCAAGTTATTCAACTCTCCACTATTTCCCCTCAGCAGGAAGTCGCCATCGGTGGGCAGATTAATCAAGGTTTATTAGAATCAGGTAAGGTGAAACTGTCCAAAGATGCCAGAATTAACCAATATGTCCAAGAAATTGGGCAGCGATTAGCAGCAACTAGCGATCGCCCTGACCTTCCCTACACTTTTCAAGTGGTGCGCGACAATAGCATTAACGCCTTCGCTACTATGGGCGGATTTGTCTATTTACACACGGGATTGATTAAAACTGCTGATAATGAGGCCGAATTAGCCAGCGTGATTGCCCATGAAATCGGCCATATCGTCGGTCGTCATTCTATCGCCCAATTACGCAATACTGCCCTCGCCCAAGGACTTCTCAGCGCGGCGGGATTAGAGACAAAAACTTGGGTACAATTGGCGGTTAATCTCGCCTACAGTTTACCAAACAGTCGCAAGGATGAATTAGAGGCCGACCGACTGGGTTTAAAAAATTTGGACAGGGCTGGTTATGAACCCACGGCGATGATCTCCTTTATGCGAAAATTAGCACAACAGGGGGGTGGGGGTTCTACCCCGACAATTCTCAGCACCCATCCAGCTACAAGCGATCGCATTGTGGCACTGCAAAAACAGCTTAATTCGGTTAATAACTGAACTTCCCCCAGACATTATTCTTCTCCCGAATGGCGATCGCTATTCCCCTGCTCTCATGACTTTTTGTTGGGTTTCCTTGGGTCAACCCAACCGGTTTGGGGGTGGGCGTTCCACAGAGGCTAAAATCGATATATTTCTCCACAAAAATTTAGTTAGAGATGCAATTAAAGTTATTTCTGATAATTCCTATGTGCAGTCTCACCTAATTTGACGGATAATGGATGCGGCTGCTACCGTCGATCCTAACTGGGTGATCGATCATGCACGTCCTGCTGCGGAAAAGATACTCGACGAAAAAAGGGCTGATCCCTACGAAGAAGCAATTAAATGGCTGATTATATATCGGGAAGACGGAAAGAATGGCAAACTTATCGAGAAAGTTTAATTAAGGAACATGGACGCAAATCGAAATTTATGGGGTTATTTAAATATCAGGATTTACAATGATTTAAGCTTGTAGCCGTCAGTTATCGGCTAGAATCAGGCTGTTTTTAGCTTGTAGAGTGGAAATTGTCCTAATCTTAGGCCTAGTCATATTTTGGGGCAAAGTAGAGTATAATGGAAGATTGGTCTAAACTTATCTCCAGACTACTTATACTGAATATTCATTGTCAAAAAATATGACTGAAACTATTCGCTTTTTGATGTGTTCTCCCGATCATTACGATGTGGATTATGTGATTAATCCGTGGATGGAGGGCAACATTCACAAATCTTCCCAAGAAAAAGCTAGGCAACAATGGCAGCAGCTTTATCATGTTCTCAAAGATCGGGCGCTTGTGGATTTAGTCCCACCAGAAAAAGGCTGGCCCGACATGGTTTTTACCGCTAATGCAGGTTTAGTTCTGGAAAAAATAGTCGTTCTCAGTCGCTTTTTACACAAAGAAAGACAGGGAGAAGAACCCTATTTTAAACAGTGGTTTGAAGATAACGGTTTTACAGTTCACGAACTGCCCAAAGATTTACCCTTTGAAGGTGCAGGAGACGCATTATTAGATCGGGAAGGACGTTGGTTATGGGCAGGATATGGCTTCAGAACCGAGTTAGATTCCCACCCTTTAATCGCTAAATGGCTCGATATCGAGGTTTTATCCCTACGTTTAATCGATGAACGTTTTTATCACCTTGATACCTGTTTTTGTCCCCTTAGTGGTGGTTATCTACTCTACTATCCCGATGCTTTTGATGCCTATTCTAATCGGTTAATTGAGTTAAAAATCCCCGAAGAAAAACGCATTATCGTTGAAGAAGCCGATGCGGTTAACTTTGCTTGTAATGCAGTAAATATCGGTCAAGTAATCGTCATGAATAAAATTAGTGACGATTTACAACATAACTTAGCTGCAAAAGGTTTTGAAGTGGTACAAACTCCCCTGACGGAGTTCTTAAAAGCAGGAGGAGCCGCTAAATGTTTAACCCTGCGTACCACCGAACCCTTAATTCCAGACCATCACGCTAATGTCACCATTGAAAGTCGCATTCTCCAGCTAGAAGGTCATCTGCTCGACGCGGGAATTATGAATAAAGCTCTCGATGTTGTGGTGGGAAATGGGGGCAGCTTCAAGGTTTTAAACTTCACCTTAGGGATTGAGCGCCAAAGTACCTCTTCAGCAGAAGTGCGCGTTTCTGCACCCTCTCACGAGGTAATGGAGGAGATCATGGTACAATTGATCGACCTCGGTGCGGCCGCTCGTCCCCAAGAAATCTGTGATGTCAATACCGCCATTGTCGCTCAAGATGGGGTCGCTCCCGATGATTTTTATGTCAGCACCATCTATCCCACGGAAGTGCGGGTTAACTGTGAATGGGTGCGGGTGGAAAATCAACGCATGGATGCAGCCATCGTCGTCACTGAAGGTCCGGAAGGCAAAACGGCGAAATGTACTCTGCTACGGGATTTAAAAGCTGGCGATCGCGTCATGGTGGGAGTTGAGGGCATCCGTACTATCCGACAGGCGGAATCCAGGGAACAACGCAACAGCACCCAGGAATTTACCTTTATGGGTGCGGGGGTTTCCAGCGAGCGCCGAGTCGAGTTAACCGTCGAGCAGATTGCCTGGGAAATGCGCCAAATTCGCGACCAGGGCGGTAAAGTGGTAGTAACGGCAGGTCCGGTGGTCATTCACACTGGAGGAGCGCAACATCTCTCCCGTTTAATCCGCGATGGTTACGTTCACGCTTTACTGGGGGGAAATGCGATCGCAGTTCACGACATGGAACAGGCGATCATGGGTACTTCTTTAGGGGTAGATATGCAGAAAGGCATCCCCGTGCGCGGTGGCCATCGTCACCACCTCAAGATTATCAACCTCATCCGTCGCCACGGCAGCATCGCCAAAGCTGTATCGGCCGGAGTATTGACAAAAGGCGTAATGTATGAATGCGTCAAGAATAATGTCCCCTTCAGTTTGGCCGGTTCAATTCGCGATGATGGTCCGCTTCCGGATACGGAGATGGATTTAATTAAAGCACAGGAAGAATATTCCCGCTTAATTCAAGGTGCAGACATGATTCTCATGCTCTCTAGTATGCTCCATTCCATCGGTGTGGGCAATATGACACCGGCGGGGGTGAAAATGGTCTGTGTTGATATTAACCCGGCCGTGGTGACAAAATTAAGCGATCGAGGTTCCGTAGAATCCGTGGGTATCGTCACCGATGTGGGTTTATTCCTGAGTCTGTTAACCCAACAGTTGGATAAGTTAACCCGTCCCTTGGTAGAAACGGTTTAAAACCGCAAGTAAATCCTCTAGAGACGTTTCTAGAAGCGTCTCTTTTTTAATTATTCCCATAATTGGCGATACTGCCGATCAGATGCTATCAATGAACCTTCTAAAAAACAAAGAAAAAATTCGTTTTATTGACCTCTTTTGTGGTTTGGGAGGGTTTCGAGTGGCAATTGCACAAGTTTGTCGCCAAAAAAACTTAGAATCTGATTGTGTTTTTTCCTGTGATATAGATAAAGATGCTCGGTCAATTTATCACGCTAATTTTGGCGACCAACCCCGGGGAGATATTACCGAAATTGCTGCCCTAGATATTCCCAATCATGATATTTTAATGGCGGGATTTCCCTGTCAACCCTTTAGTATTTGTGGTGATTTAAAGGGGTTTGAAGACACCAGAGGCACGCTATTTTTTGAGATTGCTCGTATTTTAAAAGCCAAACAACCCGCAGCATTTATTCTGGAAAATGTCAAGCAATTGCAGGGACATCAACAGGGAAAAACCTTAGAAGTTATTCTCGATACTCTGCAAGATTTAGATTACTATACCGATTATCGGGTTTTGAATGCGCTTCATTTTGGTTTACCGCAAAAACGGGAACGAATTTTTATCGTTGGTTTCCGAGAAGCGCGGCGTTTTATCTGGCCAAAACCAGCTTTATCTAGAACAAGTTTAACGGAAATATTAGAGGAAAATGTCTCAGATTTTTATTATGCTTCCGAAAAAATTCAAAAAAGTCGCCTTCTGAAAAGAGAGGGAAAAAAACCTTATAGTGAACCGACTATCTGGCACGAAAATAAAGGAGGTAATGTCAGTGCTTATCCCTATTCCTGTGCCTTGCGAGCGGGAGCATCCTATAATTATTTGTTAGTGGATGGGAAAAGACGCTTAACAGAAAGAGAAATGCTACGTTTACAAGGTTTTCCCGATGATTATCAAATTGTCGGCAGTTATCAAACTATGCGAAAATTAACGGGTAATAGTGTAGCGATTTCCTGCGTAGCTGCTGTGGTTAATTCTGTAATCGAG